>NZ_JBEZUZ010000019.1:0-87163 GCF_040636735.1 Streptomyces sp. NPDC035033
CGGTGCGGCAGTTGCCGGGACAGCGCGGCGGTGAGCCTCCGCCCGCAGGCGGGGTCGCACTCGGAGACGAACAGGAGCTGGGGCCTCTCCCGGCGCCGCGGCCCTACACGGCGCGGGCGGTGTTCCGCAGGTGACCGACGCCCTCGACCACGGCCTCGACCACGTCGCCGTCCCGGATCACCCCGGCACCCGGGGTGCCCGTCGCGATGACCGAGCCCGCCTCCAGCGTCATCCCGCCGGAGAAGTGGGCGACCTGCCAGTACGGGTCGCGCATCATCGCGGAGACCTGGTGGGAGGCGATCGTGCGCCCGCCGACGACGGTGGAGATGCGGACGGCCGACAGGTCGGGGATCTCGTCCGGGGTGACGACCCAGGGCCCGAGGCTGCAGAAGGTGTCGAAGCCCTTGGCCCACGGGATGTAGCGCGGATTGACGCGGATCGCGTCCTCCGCCGTCATGTCGAGGACCGTCGTGAAGCCGAAGACCACCGAGGGCGCGTCCTCGGGCGACACGTCCTTGCAGTCCCGGCCGATCACCACGCCCAGCTCCGCCTCCGCGGTGACCCGGTCCGACTGCCGGGGCAGCAGGATCGTGTCGCCGTCGCCGATGACGCAGCTGGCCGGGCGGAGGTAGGAGCCGGGGGTGCCGGCCGGCTGGCGCACCTCCAGGTCGTCGGCGTGCCGGGTGAAGTTGAGGCCGACGCCCCAGAGCTTGGGCGGGTTGCGGTAGATCGGGGCGAAGGACGGCACCGACGCGGGCGCGACCGCGGTGTCGAGCACCGCCGGGTCGCGCAGCGCGGCGGCGATCGCGTCGAGCCGCCCGTCCACGATGACGTCGAGGAGGGTCGGGCCGAAGTCGCCGCCGGTCACCTTGTTCAGCGAGCCCAGCAGGACGACGCCGGCCCCGGCCGCGATGCCGACGTCCTCGCCGCCCTCGTACCGGACAGTGCACAGACGCATGGGGATACCTCGAATCCAGGGTTCGTCGGGGACGTGCTCAGAAGTCGTGCTCAGAAGACGTGCTCAGGGGACGTGCTCATGAAGACGGCGGGCGGACGCGCCTCGACGCGCCCGCCCGCCGGGACACACGGACCGGAGGGCCCACCGGGACGTACGTGCCGGGACGCACGTGCCGGGGGGCCTGCCGGGGACCTGCCTGCCGCGGGGCCCGTCAGGCCGCGGCGTACCGGGCGCTGAGCGCGCTCGCCACGCCCATCACCAGGTCCTCCGTCGGGTTGACCCGCTCGACCCCGGCGACCTCCGTCATCAGGTCGAACAGGTCGACGCCCTGCCGCTCCGCGCACCGGGCGATCAGAGGGAAGAAGCTGGAGTGCGTCTCGGTCAGCCCTCCGACGACCTGGTACGTGCGGTCGTCGTGCAGCCGGGGCAGCGGGCGCACGGCCGTCTCGCTGAGGGTGGCCAGGGCCCGGTAGTCGTACGCCGCGCCGGCGCCCCGGCTGCGGAGGATCGCCGCGAACGACTCGGTCACGGTGTTCCCGGCGCCCCGCCCGATCCCGTCGAGCGTCGCGTCGACGTACCGCGCCCCGGCGTCCGCCGCGGTGAGGGCGTTGGCGTTCGCGAGCCCCAGGTTGTCGTGCCCGTGGAAACCCAGGGGCACGTCCACGGCGGCGCCGACCGCGCCGAACAGCTCCGTGATCCTGCCGGGGAGGCAGCCGCCCGCCGAGTCCACCAGATAGACGGCCTCCGCGCCGTACGCCGCGCACCGCCGGGCCGCGTCCACGACGCCGTCGAGACCGAGGGCGTTGGTCTTCATCAGGTTCGCGAAGGTCGTCAGGCCGAGCTCCCGGGCGTACGCCAGGAACTCCTCGCCCGGCTCGACGGCGGTCACGTCAAGCCCGATCCGCACGAACCGCATGCCGCTCTCCGCCGCGGCCTTCAGATGGTGCAGCTCCGCGACGCCCGGGATGCAGAACATCCCCCAGGCCGCCTCGCTCAGCGTCTCCTCCGCGAGTTCGAAGCACCGCTCGTCCGGCACCAGGGACGGCTTGCCCAGGGCCTCGCCCGCGTTGAGCCCGAGACCGTGGCCGAGTTCCACGAGCCGGATTCCCGCCGCCTCCAGACCGGCCAGCACCCGCGTGATGGTCTCCTCGGCGAACTGGAATCCGACGGAATAACTGCCGTCCCGGAGCGTGCAGTCGAGGATTTCGACCTCTGCCGGTTTCACGCCGGCGGATACGGAATTGTGCGGCACGTTCTTCATGGAAGACTCCAGTGATCAGAAATGCGGCCCAATGCGGTGGAGGGAGCCTAGCCCCGGCCCCTCGCCGATGGGTGGCAGTAGGACCGGCAGAAAGAGAGGAAGGAACGACGGCCGAAGATTCCGCAACTGCCTCCCGGTTTCCCTTGCCGCCCCCCGGCGCCCGTGCGAATCTCCACAACGAGACGGCGGCACGCGATCACCAGGCCGTCGCCGCGGAATTGCCGAGGGGAGTCGAACCGATGGGCAAGGTCCTGACAGAAACGCAGGTCGAGTCGTACCGGGAAAACGGATTCTGCGTGGTCGATGGAATCCTGGACACCGGGGTGATCGACAAGGCGCGGCGGCTCGTGGACGACCTGCTCGCCTCCGCCGAACTCGGCGAGGTGGCCGAGGTCGAGCCGGGCGACACCACCAAGGCGCGCCGCATCTGGTCCCCGACCTCCCGCTACGAGATCTTCGCCGGCATCGCCGAGGACGACCGGCTCCTCGACGCCGTCGGCCAGCTCATCGGCGACGACATCGTGCTCCAGTACTCCAAGCTCAACGTGAAGGCGCCGCACGTCGGCAGCGTCGTCGCCTGGCACCAGGACTTCGCCTACTACCCGCACACCAACACCGACCTGGTGGCCGCCCTCATCTACCTGGACGACGCGACCCGGGAGAACGCCTGCCTGAAGGTCGCCGCCGGCTCGCACCGCGCCGGCGTCCTCGACCACGAGGTGGACGGCTACTTCGGCGGCAAGATCACCTCCCTGGCCGGCGTCGGCGTCGACGCCTCCACCGTCGTCGACTGCGAGGGCCCGGCCGGCTCCGTCGTCTTCCTCCACCCGCTCGTGGTGCACGCCTCCGAACGCAACACCTCCGACAAGTACCGGCGCGCCTTCATCCCCGCCTACCGCGCCGCCGACGCCTTCCCCGTCTACTACGGGCCGCACGCCGCGCACAACGAGCCCACCGCCCGGCTGCTGCGCGGCAAGCCGTCGAAGACGGCCCGCGCCGAGGCCGGGGAGTGGCGACTGCCGCTCGCCGCAGCCGAGTTCAACTCCCTCTTCGAGATCCAGGACGGCGCCCACCTCAAGGCCGGCGGCAAGACGTCGAGCGGCTACTTCGCGCACGAGACCGGTACGGGGGCCGCGACCTGACCCGGCGCGGGGACAGTGCCCCGACCCGGGGCGGGGTCCACGACCCGACCCGTCACGGGGCCGCGACCCGATCCGGCGCGGTTGCGGCATGATGGCCGACGCCCGCCCCTGACCGCCCCCGAAGGAGCAGCCCCGTGCCGTACGTCGTCACCGCCGACGGTGTCCGCCTCGCCTACCAGGTCAGCGGCGGCGGTGACCCGCTCGTACTGCTCTCCGGCCAGGCCAACAGCCACCACTGGTGGGACGGCGTCCGCGGCGGCTTCGACGCCGCCCGCCGCACCGTCACCCTCGACTACCGGGGCACCGGCGACAGCGACAGCCCCGACCGCCCCTACGGCACCCGGGACCTCGCGGACGACGTCATCGCCGTCCTCGACGACCTCGGCATCGCACGGGCCGACGTGTACGGCACCTCCATGGGCGGCCGGGTCGCCCAGTGGTGCGCCGCCCGCCACCCCGCACGGGTGCGGTCCCTGGTGCTCGGCTGCACCTCCCCGGGCGGCCCGCACGCCGTCGAGCGGTCCGACGCCGTCCGCCGGTCGCTGGCCGCGCCGACGCCCGCCGCCTCCCGGCGGGCGCTGCTCTCCCTCATGTACACCCCCGCCTGGCTGGCGGAACACCCCGGCCCGTACCACACGTTGGGCGACCCCACCATGACGCCGCGGGCCCGCCGCCGGCACCTCGCCGCGAGCGACGGCCACGACGCGTGGGACGCGCTGCCCGGCATCACGGCACCCACCCTCGTCCTCCACGGCACGGACGACGCACTCAACCCGACCGCCAACGCCCCCCTGCTCGCGGACCGCGTTCCCGGCGCCCGGCTCCACCTCTTCGAGGGCGCGCGACACGCCTATTTCGAGGAATGCGCCACCGCCGCCGGTGAACTGGTTCTCGATTTCCTCGGCTGAACGGCCCGCGAAACCCAGCGGTTAGAGTGTCCGCGTGACGGACATCCTCGCGCGCCGCGACACGAGTCCCCCCGGCGAGGACTCGGAAGAGAAGGCGACGCTCCTCGCCTTCCTGGACTACCTCAGGGAAGCGGTGGCCGCGAAGGCCCGGGGAATCGACGACGCGCGGGGTCGCGCCGCGGCGGTGCCCTCCGGAACCAGCCTGCTCGGACTCGTCAAACACCTGACAGCGGCGGAGCACTACTGGTTCGTCTGGGCGTTCGAGGGCGCCGACGTCCCCCAGCCCGACCTCGGCATGGAACTCGGCCCCGACGACGACGGCGAACGCCTCCTCGCCGCCTACCGCGAGGCCGTCGCCCACTCCGACGCCATCGCCCGCCGCTGCCCCGACCTCGACACTCCCTGCGCCCGCCCCGCCGGCAAAGCGTCGGCCACACGGTCCCTGCGCTGGGTACTCGTCCACATGATCGAGGAAACCGCCCGCCACGCCGGCCACGCCGACATCATCCGCGAACAACTGGACGGGTCGGTGGGCCGCTGACAGGCCGGATCCGGGCGGCCTGGCCGGATCCGGGCGGCCGGATCCGGGTGGACGGGTTCGGGTGGCCGTATCCGGGCGAGAACGCGGGGCGGGGTGCCGCATGAGGCCCGCGCACCCCCCCGCCATGGCGCTCGGACCCGCGGGTCACACTCTCCGGGTGACCGCCAGCACCTCCGCCCCCGCCCACCCCGGTGTTCCCGTCCCGGCCCGCGTCGAGACCTCCGCCCCCACCGCCGGTACCGGTCACGCCCCCTCCCACCACGGCGAACTCCTCCAGGGCGTCTTCCTCGACGGTGACGGGCGGCCGTGTGCCGGGCTCGTCACCCTGCCCATGGCCGCGCCCGGCACCCGGGCCGTGTTCACGCCCCGGCCCGGGACCCCGCCCGACGCCGTCGCCGTCACGCCCGGAGGCCGTACCAAGGCCGCCCGCGCCGCCCGGCTCGCCATCGCCGCCTGCGCGGCCCGCACCGGGCGCCCCGCGTACGGCGGCACCCTGCGCCTCACCGGCGCCGTGCCGCTCGGCCTCGGCATGGGCAGCTCCACCAGCGACGTCCTCGCGACCGTGCGGGCCGTCGCCGACGCGTACGGGCTCCGCCTCGACCCCGGTACCACCGCCCGCCTCGCCGTCCGCGCCGAAGGCGCCAGCGACCCCCTGATGCTCGACGACCGGCCCGTCCTCTTCGCCCAGCGCGAGGGCCGCGTCCTCGAAGTCCTCGGCCGCGCGCTGCCGCCGCTCCTCGTCGTCGGCTGCCTCCTCGCCGGCGGCGCCCCCGTCGACACCCTCGCCCTCCCCGCCCCCGACGCCGACGCCGCCGACCTCCGCGCCTACGCCCGGCTCCGCGACCTGCTCCGCCGCGCCGTCGCCGACGGCGACACCGCGCTCCTCGGCCGGGTCGCCACCGCCAGCGCCCGCCGCGCCCAACGCGTCCTGGAACACCCGGAGTTCGCGACCCTGGAGGCGCTCGCCCGGCGCACCGGCGCCGTCGGCGTCCAGATCTCCCACAGCGGATCCGTCGCCGGCGTCCTCTACGACCCCACCGCCCCCGACGCCGGGGCCCGCGCCGACGCCTGCCGCCGCGCCCTGGACGCCCACCGCGTCCCGTACACCCGCACGTTCACCGCCGACGGCCCCAACTCCCGCTGCCAGCCGCCCTCTCGGGACGTGGACGACTCCTGGACACCGAGCGCCCCCTCCCTATGCTGAGGCGCATGCCTGCTGCCACCCCGCCGTCCGCGCCCTCGTCCCCGACGTCCCGGACCGCCGTCGCCCCCGTACCGCCCCTCGCCTCCCGGCTGGGGAACGTGGCCTCGTCGCCCGTACGGGAGATCCTGGCGCTCACGGCACGGCCCGAGGTCATCTCGTTCGCCGGCGGACTGCCCGCCCCCGAACTCTTCGACACCGAAGGCATCCGCGCCGCCTACCGGGCCGTCCTCACGGACAGCCCGCGAACCGCCCTCCAGTACTCCACCACCGAGGGCGACCCCGCCCTCCGCGAGGCCGTCGCCGCCCGGCTGACCGCCCGCGGCCTGGCCACCGGCGCCGACGACCTGCTCGTCACCACCGGCTCCCAGCAGGCCCTCGCCCTCCTCACCACCGCGCTCCTCGAACCCGGCGGCGTCGTCCTCGTCGAGGACCCCTGCTACCTCGCCGCCCTCCAGAGCTTCGGCTTCGCCGGCGCCCGCGTCGTCCCCGTCCCCACCGACGAGGACGGCCTCCTCCCCGAGGCCCTCGACGAGATCGCCGCCCGCGAGAAGCCCACCCTCCTCTACGTCGTCCCCACCTTCCAGAACCCCACCGGCCGCACCCTGCCCGCCGCGCGCCGCGCCGCCGTCGCCGAGGCCGCCGCCCGCCACGGCTTCTGGATCGTCGAGGACGACCCGTACGGCGAACTCCGCTTCGACGGCGAGCCCGTCCTCCCCATCGCCGCCCACCCCGCCGCCGCCGACCGCACGGCGCTCCTCGGCTCCTTCTCCAAGGTCATGGCGCCCGGCCTGCGCCTCGGCCACCTCCGGGCCCCCGCCGCCCTCCGCCACGCCTGCGTCATCGCCAAGCAGGCCGCCGACCTCCACACCTCCACCGTCGACCAGGCCGCCGCCGCCCGCTACCTCCGCGACAGCGACCTCGACGCCCACGTCGCCGGCATGCGCGCCGCCTACCGCGACCGCCGCGACGCCCTGCTCGACGGCCTGCCCGCCGCCCTCCCCGAGGGCAGCCGCTGGAACCGGCCCGAAGGCGGCATGTTCGTCTGGGCCGCCCTCCCCGCCGGCCACGACGCCACCGCCCTCCTCACCACCGCCGTCGGCCACAACGTCGCCTACGTCCCCGGCGCCCCCTTCTTCTCCGGCACCCCCGACCCGGCGACCCTGCGCCTCTCCTTCACCGCCCACGCGCCCGACGAGATCGCCGAAGGCCTGCGCCGCCTGGCCAAGACCTTCGCGTGACGCCCGTGACGACGGCACCCGCACCGCCCGTGACGACGGTGACGCGCAGGACCCCCGTGACGACGGCGCCCGTACCGCCCGTGACGCGCGGGACGCCGGTGATACCGGTGATGCCGGGTGCGTCCGTGACCTCCGTGACCCCTCCGTGGCCCTGCCGTCACCCGTTCGCCCGTGTCGTTGTTGGGCCGAACGGGTGAGGAGCGGGAGGATGGGACCATGAGTAGGTACGAGAGGTACGACGTCACCGACGAGCAGTGGGAGGGCCTGGCCCAGGTCCTCCCACTGCGCGGCCGTGACGAATGGCCGTCCAGAGTCGACCACCGCACGATCCCCGACCCGTACGAATCCGCCGAACGGCACCGCATGGTCGTGCTGCGGGTCCAGGTCTTCGCCGACGCCCGCGAGGTCGCCGAGTACCTCATCGCCCAGATCCCGGTCCTGCTCGACCTCACCAGCGCCGACCCCGAAGTCGCCAAGCGCGTCCTCGACTTCAGCAGCGGCGTCGTCTTCGGCCTCGGCAGCGGCATGCACCGCGTCGACCGCAACGTCTTCCTGCTCGCCCCGCCCGGGACCGAGGTCGAGTCCACCGGCGACGCCCCGGCCGGCGACGAGGACGACGAGCCCGTCGGCGCCCCGCGCGCGAGCGTCCCCCGATCGTAGGAAGGTCATCTCGCCGTAACGGTTCGTCAGCACCGCGTCTGCGTACGGTCCGCTCATGGACCACACCGGCGGCCCCGCCCTCGCCCGCACGCCCGATTCCCGCACGCCCGATCCTCGCTCCTCCGAGTCCTGTACTCCCGATCCCCGTACCTCCGATCCCCGTACTCCCGATCCCCGCACCCTCGATCTCCGCACCTCCGATCTCCGCACCTCCGATCCTCGTAGCTCCGACTCCCGCGTCTCCGAGTTCCGGACCTCCGGTCCTCGTGGCCCTCGTCCGGACACCGTTCCCGGTCCCCGGTCCACCCCCTCGCCCTCGGGTGCGGGAGCCCGCCCGCACACCGGTACCGGTGCGGGTACGGGTACGGGGAACAGCGCCGGCGGTGGAACCGCTACCGGATCCCGTACCGGTACGTCCTTCGGCGGTGAGAGCCGGGGCGGGGGCCGGAGCGGAGGCGGAGGCAGGAGCGGGGCGGGAGGCGTCCCGGCGGTCGGGGAGAGGGCGAGGGACGGGGCAAGGGACGAGGCCAAGAACACGGACAGGGGCAAGGAGAGGGACAGGGCCGGGGCCGGGGCCGGGGGTGAGCCTCGGGTCGTGCCGAGGCCGGTCGTCACCGAACTGCGGCTCTCCGCCTACGCCGGGCGCCGGAACGCCGCGTACCCCATCGGCCCCGTCACCCTCTTCGCCGGCCCCAGCGGCAGCGGCAAGTCCACCGTCCTCGGCGCGTACGAGGCGCTCGCCCGGCTCGGCGCGGGCGATCCGCTCACCGAGGTCTTCCCCGATCCCGCCGCTCTCGTCCCCGAGAGCGCCCGGCCCGACGGCGAGGGCCGCCGCGGCTTCCGCATCGGCTGCACCGTCGACGGCCCCGTCGGCCCCGTCCGCCTCGACCTCGCGGTCCAGGCCGAACCCGACCTCCGCATCGTCGGCGAGCGCCTCACCCGCCACGGCCGTACCCTTCTCACCACCGCCCTCAGGGACCCCGGCCGCGCCACCGTCCAGGCCGCCTGGCTCACCGCCGGCGCCACCCCCGTCACCCGCGCCCCGCTCCCCGACGACCTCCTCGGCACCGCCCTCCTCCCGCTGCGCGTCGCCGGCGCCACCGAGGGGCAGCGCGAAGTGCTCGCCGCCGCCGAACAGGCCGTGGTCGGCCTCCGCTCCCTCTTCTCCTGCGTCCCCGCGCCGGAGAGGATGCGCGCCCCCGTCCTCCCCGGCGAGGGCCGGCTCCTGCGCGACTGCGCCAACCTCGCCGAGGTCCTGCACCGCACCCACACCGCGTGCCCCCGCCGCCACCAGCGCCTCGCCGCCGTCGCCGCCGCGGGCTGCGCGGGCCCCGTCACCGGCGTCGGGACGCAGCAGCTTCCCGACGGCACCGTCCGCGCCCTCCTCGCCCGGGGTGCCCGCCCCGCCACTCCGCTCGGCCGCCTCGGCGACGGCGAACTCCGTTACCTCGCCCTCGCCCTGACCCTCCTCACCGGCCCCGGCGTCCTCGCCATGGACCGGATCGCCGAGGTGCCGGACGCCATGCAGTGCCTCACCGTCCTCACCGACGACCTCGACCGGGGACTCGACCCCCGCCAGGCCGCCGCGCTCCTCGGCCTCACCGCCACCGTCGCCGCCGGCGGCCACATGCGGCTCGTCGGCGCGGTCGGCGCGGGCACCGCGGAGGAGGCCCGGCGGACCCCCGGGGTGAGAGTGGTAGACCTGACCCCGTGACGGACCACGGACATGATGTGGCAGGGCTCCAGCGCCGCCTGGCCGACTTCGCGGCGGCGCGCGACTGGCAGCCCTACCACACCCCCAAGAACCTGGCGGCGGCGCTCAGCGTCGAGGCCGCCGAACTCCTGGAGATCTTCCAGTGGTTGACGCCCGAGCAGGCGGAGGAGGTGATGAAGGACCCGGAGGCGGCCCACCGCGTCACCGACGAGGTGGCCGACGTCCTCGCCTACCTCCTCCAGTTCTGCACGGTCCTCGGGATCGACCCCCTGGCCGCGCTCGACGCCAAGATCGACCGGAACGAGCTCCGCTTTCCACCCCGCAGGAGGGGCGGAACGGACGAATCGGGCACAGATGGCGGTGTTCGTCACTCTTCGGAGTGATCGACTCATCTCCGTCGAGATGCCTGTCCACAGATTTCCGCTTTCCTCTGGTGTCGGGGCTCGGGCAGCCTCACTCTGGGTAGTGGACAGAGAGAACGGCAAGTCGCACGAACGGGGGCGTAGTTGATGGAAGCGGAGCGGCTCGTCCAAGCCGGCCTGCGCGCACTGGCACGGAGCGGGACGGCACACGACATCGTGGCGGAAGCCTGGCAGGCCCGGGCCCTCGCCCAGGCCATAGGAAGTCACCTCGCGCTCTGCGGGCCGCTGGAGCTGCGCGGCGAGGCGCGGGGACTCAGCGAGGCCGGGGAGTACCCGGCGTGGGGAGCGGCGGGCCCGCGCGCCGCCCGGCTCACCGAGGTCGGCGACCCGCGCTCGGCGCTGACCGCCCTCGGAGAGCTCCTCGGCGAGGTCGGCATCGCCCTCGTCGGCGTGGCCTCGGTCACCGACGATGAGGGCCTGTACTGGCAGTGCATGGAGGCCATCGACGCCGCCGACGAGGCGGGCGACCGCGTCCGCGGCATGCTCCGCCGCCTCGACGTGCGCGAGCAGGGCCGGGCCCGCCCTCCCGACCAGCCCGGGGACCGGGCGGACCCTCCGCCGCCCACCCCGCACCACAGGACCCCCGCCCCCCGGCCCGCTTCCGATTCGGCTTGGGAACAGGGGCCCGTCCGGGTGCCCGACCCCGTCCGGGACCCTGACCCCGTCCAAGAGTCCGGTCCCGCCCGGGAGTGTGACCCTGCCCGGGAGTCCGGCCCCGCCCGGGAAGGGGAACAGGAGCGGGAACGCGGCCGGGCCCGGGACCGGTGACGGCCCCGGGCCCGGGCGGCGGGGAAGTGAGCGAAGGAGAAGGGGAAGGAGGAGGAGCGGCGGTCGACACGACCCGGCCGACGTGGCCAGGCCGGCGGGACTCGGTCAGCGAGACCGGGCAGCGTGGTCGATCAGTGAGACCGGGACGGTGCGGCTGGTCAGCAAGATCGGGTCAGCGCGGCTCGGTCAGTGCGGCCCGGAACCGCCGTCACGGCGCTCGCCGGGACGGTCGGAGTCCCTGTCCCTGTCCCTGCCCCTGTCCCCATCCCCGTACCCGCCGGCCGTTCCCGGCTCGTGGCGGTCCGCCGAGGACTGGAGGTCGGCGTCCAGCTGGGAGAGGTCGGCGGAGAGCGCCGCCATCAGCTCCTCCATCTGCTGGAGCAGCCCCTTCGGGGCTCCGGGGGCCTGCTGCCCGGGCACGGACTGCGGCACCTGCTGCTCGGGCAGCGCCTGCTCCGGCGCGGCTTCCTGGGACATCGCGGCCTCCTCGACCCGGACCCCGGCCGGTGCGGACGGAATCACGGGAGAAGAACGACGCACCGGCTACGGCCGCCGGCACGCGGGCCGGGCGGTCCGGCTCCGCCCGAGCCAACGACGGGGCCCGGTCACGGTCACTGGCCAGCGGTGACGCGTCCCGCCAGGGGGACGGATATTCACCCGACCGGGCCGGAAGGCCCCGCACGCTGACGCACGGCTTGACACGCACCCGACGGTGCAGGATGGAGGTATGGATCTCCGCATCTTCACCGAACCCCAGCAGGGCGCCGACTACGACACCCTCCTCCGGGTGGCCCGCGCCACCGAGGACCTCGGCTTCGACGCCTTCTTCCGCTCGGACCACTACCTGCGCATGGGCGCGTCCGACGGGCTGCCCGGTCCGACCGACGCCTGGATCACCCTCGCGGGCCTCGCCCGCGAGACCCGGCGGATCCGACTCGGCACCCTGATGACCGCCGCGACCTTCCGGCTGCCGGGCGTCCTCGCCATCCAGGTCGCCCAGGTCGACCAGATGTCCGGCGGACGCGTCGAACTCGGCCTCGGCGCGGGCTGGTTCGAGGAGGAGCACACCGCGTACGGCATCCCGTTCCCGAAGGAGAAGTTCGGCCGGCTGGAGGAGCAGCTGGCGATCGTCACGGGCCTGTGGGAGACCGAGACCGGCAAGACGTTCTCGTACGAAGGGAAGCACTACCGTCTCGCCGACTCGCCCGCACTGCCCAAGCCCGCCCAGAAGAAGGTCCCGGTCCTGATCGGCGGCCACGGAGCCACCCGCACGCCCCGGCTGGCCGCGCGGTACGCGGACGAGTTCAACATCCCGTTCGCGTCCCTGGAGGACACCGAGCGGCAGTTCGGACGCGTCCGCGCGGCCGCCGAGGAAGCCGGCCGGCGCGCCGACGACCTCGTGTACTCCAACGCGCTGGTCGTCTGCGTCGGCAAGGACGACGCCGAGGTGGCCCGCCGCGCCGCCGCCATCGGCCGGGACGTGGAGGAACTGAAGGCCAACGGCCTCGCGGGCTCGCCCGCCGAGGTCGCCGACAAGCTCGGCCGCTACGCGGCGGTCGGCTCCTCCCGGGTCTACCTCCAGGTCCTCGACCTGGACGACCTGGACCATCTGGAGCTGATCTCCGCCCAGGTCGCACCGCAGCTGGGGTGAACCGATGACACCGGCCCGGACGTTCGCCCAGGCGCTCGCCGACGAAGTGCTCGTCCTCGACGGCGGCCTCTCCAACCAGCTGGAGGCCCAGGGCTGTGACCTGTCCGACGCGCTCTGGTCGGCGCGGCTGCTCGCCGACGCGCCCGAGCAGATCACGGCGGCCCACACCGCCTACGTCCGGGCCGGCGCCCGAGTCCTGATCACCGGCAGCTACCAGGCCACCTTCGAGGGCTTCGCCCGCCGGGGCCTCAGCCACACCGAGGCCGCCGAGCTGCTGACCCGCAGCATCGCCCTGGCGCGCGCGGCGGCGGGCGACGAGCGGGAGAAGGGGGAGAAGGGGGAGGACGAAGGCGAAAGGGGCGGGCACGGGGGCGGGGAGAGGGTGGGAGGGGTGGGGGAGGGGGAGGGGGAGGGGGAGGGGGCCCCACCCCCGTCCCTGGAAGACGCGGGGCGGGGGAAGGTGTGGGTGGCCGCCTCCGTCGGCCCCTACGGCGCGACGCTGCCCGGCGGGGGCGAGTACCGGGGCCGGTACGGGCTCTCGGTGCGGGAGCTGGTGGCCTTCCATCGGCCGCGGGTGGAGGTGCTCGCGGCGGCGGGGCCGGACGTGCTGGCCCTTGAGACGGTGCCGGACGCGGTGGAGGCGGAGGCGCTGCTGCGGGCGGTCGAGGGGTGCGGGGTGCCGGTCTGGCTGTCGTACACGGTGGCCGGCGGGCGCACCCGGGCCGGGCAGGACTTGACGGAGGCGTTCGCGGTCGCGGCGGGGAACGGGCAGGTCGTGGCCGTCGGCGTGAACTGCTGCGAGCCCGCCGAGGCGGGCGACGCCGTCGCGGCGGCCGTGGCCGCCACCGGCCTGCCGGCGGTCGTCTACCCGAACAGCGGCGAGCACTGGGACGCCGGCGCCCGGGACTGGCGCGGAACGTCCGCCTACGGCCCGGCCGCCGCCCCGGCCCTCGCAGCCGCTTGGGCCAGGGCCGGTGCCCGGCTGATCGGCGGCTGCTGCCGCGTCGGCCCGGAAACCATCGCCGCCCTCGCGGAGCGGAACGGGCCCGGCGTTTAGGGTCTGCCCGGCGGATCTTTCGGTTCGGCACGCCTGGCAAGGCCGCGTGGCGAGCACCGGAGTGCGCCCATGGCCGGGGTCGGCTGCCCCGTGCTTCCGCTTCCGGCGGTCGGCGGCGCCACGACCGGGTTCACATGTGCCGAACAGCGGATTTCCGTGAGGCCATTCATGGTTCGGTGAGTGCCGAATCGTACGGCTTGTAGCGTGCGGAGCCCGCGCGGGAGAGGCCCGCGCTGATGACGCCGGAGGTTCCCCGTGCCGGAGACGGACCTGAAGCAGCGACTCGCCGAGCGGTTCCGGGAGGTCAACGGCGACCATCCGATGACCGGTGCCGACGACGCGTACGTCAGCGTGCAGTTCGTCGCCCTGGAGGAACTGTGCGCACTCCACGGCCGCGATGCCGATGCGGTCCGCCGGCTGATGCTGGGGCGGCGGCTGCCGCTTCCGGGGTATCTGCGCTCCGACGGTGCCGAGATGGTGCCGGCCGACCTGTTCGCTCTCGCCGACGAGGCCGGCGGCGTGGACCGGCTCGAAGCGTGGTTCACCGCGCACTGGGCCGATCCGATCGCCGGGAAGGCGGAGTGGAACGCCTATCTCAGCGGGCAGTACGTGTGTCTGCACTCGGTGACCCCGGCCACCATTCAGCGCAAGGAACACCTGACGACCGCGATAAGCGCCTCGGCGAGCGAGCCGGATGCCGGTTCGGTGCAGTGGTCTGCGAGGCTGCACGCTCTGGTCGATGAACTCGACGCTCTGGAACCGGCGTTCACCGCCTACGATCGCCTCCGGTTCGGCGGCCCCACCTCCCGGGACACTTGCATCGACGCCGTACGCGCCCGCTTCCCCCGCCTGTGACCCGGGGCTGAGCCCCGGAGGGTGTGGCCGCGCCTGCGGACCGGTCGAGATCGCCGGTGCCGCGTGGGCTTCGGATGTTCGAGGAGGCGGCCGTACGGCACGTTCGGACGGTGACCTGATGAAATGGCAAGGAGGGTTTGCCGCTGAGCGGAGGAAACGCTTGTCACCTGATACGGCCGAAGCGGAGGCGGGGATGAAGGGGATCACTTTCCCTGCCTGGCACGGAAAGCACTACGTGACTCTGGCTGAGCTACTGGTTCGCCTCGGCAGCTTCGGCCTGGACCTGAAGTGGCGTGTCGAATGCGACGAGTTCGTCGATCCTCGCTGTACCGAGCTGGAGAAACGGTCTGCCGACGGCGGTATGGACACGCTGACGTTGTTGTCGCTGACGACTCCCTTCCTCCAGTTGATCGACGCCGAAGCACGTGGGTTCGCCGAGGACAGGGTGGTGGTCGTCCTGACCGAGGCGGACAGCTCGTGGTGGGACGTCAGGGCTGTCGACGAGCGCGTACTCAACGACCTCCGCCGCCACTACCCGGGTGCGACGGACCTTTGACGGGTCGACCGCCCCGGCCGCCGCGGCGCCGGCGATCGGTTCGCTGGTCCCTCGGCGCGGGGCTCGTGTGCGTGATCTGACACCTGTGCGGGCGACGCCGGTCGCGGCGCGACGAGGACGCCCTGTCTTCCTCGACGTGCCCGACGTGGTCGGGCCGGGTGCGTGGTCGCCCACCGGTCCGCCGGGCCCACGGATCCCTCTTCCGAGAGATCTTCCCGCCCCGTGTCCCACGGGATGGGAGCGGTGCGCCGTGGGGAGCACCTGCCGTGCCTTCGTGACGTGCTCCTGGACGGTACGAAGGACGGCCGAGCAGCTTGTCGAACCGCGGAACGGCTCCTGCCCGCATCGAGGACGGCAAGCCGATGCTCGTCCGAGGGTGGGGTGCCGCGCATCAGCGGCTCACCCTCAGGCGGTTCGCCGGGGCGGCAGTCCCGCTGCGGCGCGCCAGTGGTCGGCGTCGTGGGGATCGGCCAGCCATCCGGTCAGGCGTTCGGCGCCGATGCGGAACGCGCCGGGCAGCGAGGTCTCCTCGCCGACCACGAGTCTGAGGGCGTCCACGTCATGGGTGACATGATCGGTCTCGCACCAGCAGGCCACGTTCACCGCCGCGTCGACCGCGAGCTGGCCCTGGTCGGTCCACACCACCTGGAGCAGGAACTCCAGCTGATCGCCTCCCCCGGCGTGCTCGACGACGTCCAGTCCGAGGACGACCGGCGTCCCCGGCCGCCCGTCCGGGAGGACGGCGTGTTCCGGGGCCCACTCCCACCGCGCTGTGGCTCTGCCCGCACGAGCCGTGTCGACCGCGTCGGCCGCCTGGTGCAAGGCGTCCACATCCGCAGGCGTCAGGAGGGGGAAGAGCGCGGTCAGAGGGACGTCGTCGAAGGAGCCTCGCAGCATGAGGCGATCATCTGCGCTCCGGCTCGTACCGCGGGTCCTGCCCGGCCCTCCCGCGAGGAACGCCCGCGTTTCGGTGGGCCGGCCGGGCGTCCGCCTCGGCGCCGTGGCTGCCGCGGCCCCGGTGATCCTGGCTCCGCTCGTGAGGAGCGTCGAGGCCGGTCTCCTCAGCCCTCAGGGCTCAGGGCTCAGGGCTCAGTCTTCAGGGCTCAGCCGTCGTGCTCCAGTTTTTATTCGTCTTCCGGCAGGTAGTAGTAGACGGTTCCCGCTCGCCAAGGGCCGTGTTCGGTCATCTCCGACGAGATCACCACGTCCTGGATCTCGGCGGGGCCCAGCTCGTCGATGGTGTCGGCCAGGCGGCGCAAGAGGGCCGGAACGCTGTCGCAGCCCGGGCCGGCGGGGTTGGCCTGCGAGAAGTGGCGCACGGTCCAGTGTTCCGGAGTATCGATCATGGGCTGATCGTAAGACCTGCCGTGGCCGGCGGGGCGGCCGCTGGGGCCGGGCCGCTCGCGTCCCGGGGCGGCCGGGGCCTTGATCGTCCGGGCGGAGAGTGCCGGCCGGTGGGCTCGGGCCGGGGGAGGGCGGGGGAAAATCCCTGGTCGGGGCGGGGTGGGACGCTCATACTCGGGCTTGTGTTCTTGACGATCAGTACGACCGGCACCCTGGAGCGTCCCGCGACCGACCTCGGTTTCCTGCTGCACAAGCATCCCGAGCGGGCGCAGGCGTTCTCGACCTCGCACGGCCGCGCGCACGTGCTCTATCCCGAGGCCACCGCGGAGCGGTGCACCGCGGCCCTGCTCCTGGAGGTGGACCCCGTGGCGCTGGTGCGCCGCGGCAAGGGGAAGGGCCGGGGCGGGGCCCCGGACGCGGCGCTCGCGCAGTACGTGAACGACCGGCCGTACGCCGCGTCGTCGCTGCTCGCGGTCGCCCTGGCGCAGGTCTTCAAGACGGCGCTGCACGGGGTGTGCCGGGCGCTGCCCGAGCGGGCGGCGGAGCCGCTGCCGCTGCGGATCGAGGTGCCGGTGCTGCCCGCCAGGGGCGGGGCGGAGCTGGTGCGGGAGCTGTTCGGGCCGCTGGGCTGGACGACGGTGGAGGCCGAACCGGTGGCGCTGGACGCGGAGTTCCCCGAGTGGGGCGACTCGCGGTACGTGCGGCTGGTGCTGGAGGGCGACGGGCTGCGGCTCGCGGACGCGCTGAACCAGCTGTACGTGCTGCTGCCCGTCCTCGACGACGCCAAGCACTACTGGGTCGCGCCCGACGAGGTGGACAAGCTGCTGCGGGCCGGTGACGGCTGGCTGGCGGCCCACCCCCGGCGCGAGCTGATCACCACCCGCTACCTGTCGCGCCGCCGGAGCCTCGCCCGCGAGGCGTCCGAGCGGCTCGAACTGGTGCGGCTCGCCGAGGCCGACGGGCTCGACGTTGAGGACGTCGACAACGCGGTGGACGAGGCGAGCGACACGGAGGAGCGGCCGGTGCCGCTCGCCGTGCACCGGCGCGAGGCGATCCTGGCCGCCCTGCGGTCGGCCGGCGCCTCCCGGGTCCTCGATCTGGGCTGCGGGCAGGGCCAGTTGGTGCAGGAGCTGCTGAAGGACGTCCGGTTCACGGAGATCGTGGGCGTGGACGTGTCGGTACGGGCGCTGACCGTCGCCGCGCGCCGGCTGCGCCTGGAACGGATGGGCGAGCGGCAGGCCGCCCGCGTGAAGCTGGTGCAGGGCTCGCTCACGTACACGGACGAGCGGCTCGGCGGGTACGACGCGGCCGTGCTGAGCGAGGTGATCGAGCACCTCGACCTGGAGCGGCTGCCGGCCCTGGAGTACGCGGTCTTCGGTTCCGCGCGGCCCCGTACGGTCGTCGTGACCACGCCGAACGTCGAGTACAACGTGCGCTGGGAGTCGCTGCCCGCCGGACACGTCCGGCACGGCGACCACCGCTTCGAGTGGAACCGCGCGGAGTTCCGCGCGTGGGCCGGCGAGGTGGCCGGACGGTACGGCTACGCCGTGGAGTTCGCGCCGGTCGGGCCGGACGACCCCGAGGTCGGCGCGCCCACGCAGATGGGGGTGTTCACCCGTGGCGGGGCCGAGGACGGCGAGGCGGAGGAGCACGGCGGGACCGGGACCGGGAAGAACGGCGAGACGGAGAAGGAGGAGCGGGCATGAGCGGCGACGACATGACCACCGGCACGACCACCACCGGCACGACCACCGCCGGTACGGCCGCCACCGATGCGGTCGCCACCGATGCGGCCACCACCGGCACGACCACCGCCGGTACGGCCGCCACCGATGCGGTCGCCACCGATGCGGCCACCACCGGCACGACCACCGCCGGCACGGCCGCCACCGATGCGACCACCCCCGACGCGGCCGCCGAGAAGCGGCGGCTGCCCGTCACCGACCTCTCCCTCGTCGTGCTCGTCGGCGCGACTGGCTCCGGCAAGTCCTCTTTTGCGCGGCGGCACTTCAAGCCGACCGAGGTGATCTCCTCGGACTTCTGCCGGGGGCTCGTCGCCGACGACGAGAACGACCAGTCGGCGTCCCGGGACGCCTTCGACGTGCTCCACTACATCGTCGGCAAGCGGCTCGCGGCCGGCCGGCTGACCGTCGTCGACGCCACCAACGTGCAGCGGGAGGCGCGCCGTCAGCTGGTGCAGCTGGCCCGGGAGCACGACGTGCTGCCGATCGCGATCGTGCTCGACCTGCCGGAGGCGGTGTGCCGGGAGCGGAACGCGCTGCGGGCCGACCGGGCGGGCATGCCCGATCACGTGATCCCCCGTCACCGTCGCGAGCTGCACCGCGGGTTGAAGGGGCTGGAGCGGGAGGGTTTCCGGAAGGTCCACGTGCTGCGGTCGGTCGCGGAGGTGGACGCGGCGGAGGTGGTGCTGGAGCGCCGGTTCAACGACCTGCGGCACCTGACCGGGCCGTTCGACATCATCGGTGACATCCACGGGTGCCGCAGCGAGCTGGAGACGCTGCTCGGGCGGCTCGGTTACGTGGACGGGGCGCACCCGGAGGGGCGTACGGCGGTCTTCGTCGGCGACCTCGTCGACCGGGGGCCGGACTCGCCGGGCGTGCTGCGCCGGGTGATGGGCATGGTGGCGGCCGGGAACGCGCTGTGCGTGCCGGGCAACCACGAGAACAAGCTGGGCCGCTGGCTGAAGGGCCGGAAGGTCCAGCAGACCCACGGCCTCGCCGAGACGATCGAGCAGCTGGAGCGCGAACCGGCCGAATTCCGGGAGCAGGTGCGGGAGTTCATCGACGGCCTGGTGAGCCACTACGTGCTCGACGGCGGGAAGCTGGTGGTGTGCCACGCCGGTCTGCCGGAGAAGTACCACGGCCGTACGTCGGGCCGGGTGCGGTCCCACGCGCTGTACGGGGAGACCACCGGCGAGACCGACGAGTTCGGGCTGCCGGTGCGCTACCCGTGGGCGGAGGAGTACCGGGGCCGGGCGACGGTCGTGTACGGGCACACGCCGGTGCCGACGACCTCCTGGATCAACAACACGATCTGTCTGGACACGGGTGCCGTGTTCGGCGGGCGGATGACCGCGCTGCGCTGGCCGGAGCGCGAGCTCGTCGACGTGCCGGCCGAGCGGGTCTGGTACGAGCCGGTGCGTCCGCTGGCGTCGGAGGCGCCCGGCGGGCACCAGGGCCGGCCGCTGGCCCTGGCGGACGTGCACGGACGGCGGACGGTGGAGACCCGGCACCTGGGGAACGTGGCGGTGCGGGAGGAGAACGCGGCGGCGGCCCTGGAGGTCATGAGCCGGTTCGCGGTCGACCCCCGGCTGCTCGCGTACCTGCCGCCGACGATGGCGCCGACGCCGACCGCGAAGGCGGACGGCTTCCTGGAGCACCCGGCGGAGGCGTTCGCCCAGTACCGGGCGGACGGGGTCGAGCGGGTCGTGTGCGAGGAGAAGCACATGGGTTCGCGGGCGGTGGCGCTGGTGTGCCGGGACGCGGACGCGGCGCGGGAGCGGTTCGGCGTGGACGGGCCGACGGGCGCCCTGCACACCCGTACCGGCCGGCCGTTCTTCGACGACGCCGCCGCCACGGAGGAGGTCCTCGCCCGGCTGCGGACGGCGATCGGTGCGGCCGGGCTGTGGGAGGAACTCGACACCGACTGGCTGCTGCTCGACGGCGAGCTGATGCCGTGGTCGCTGAAGTCGGGCGGGCTGCTGCGCCACCAGTACGCGGCGGTCGGCGCCGCCTCGGGGGCCGTCCTCCCGGTCGCCGTACGGGCGCTGGAGGCGGCGGCCGCGCGCGGGGTCGAGGGCCTCGACGGGCTCCTCGCCGCCCAGCGCGAACGGGCGGCGGACGCGGGCGCGTTCACCGAGGCGTACCGGCGGTACTGCTGGCCGACGGAGGGGCTGGACGGGGTGCGGTTCGCGCCGTTCCAGCTGCTCGCGGTGCGGGGGCGGTCGCTCGCGGACGTGCCGCACGACACGCAGCTGGGGTGGCTGGACCGGCTCGTCGAGCACGATCCGACGGGGCTGCTCCAGGTGACGCGGCGGATCGTCGTCGACACCGGCGACGAGGTGTCCGTCCGGGCGGGCACCGACTGGTGGCTGGAGCTGACCGGCGCCGGCGGCGAGGGCATGGTCGTCAAGCCGCTCGCCGCGCTGGTCCGCGACGGCTCGGGCCGCCCGGTGCAGCCGGGCGTGAAGGTGCGGGGCCGGGAGTACCTGCGGATCGTGTACGGCCCCGAGTACACCCGCCCGGAGAACCTGGAGCGGCTGCGGCAGCGTTTCCTCGGCCACAAGCGCTCGCTCGCCCTGCGCGAGTACGCGCTCGGCCTGGAGGCGCTGGAGCGCCTGGCGGCCGGGGAGCCGCTGTGGCGGGTCCACGAGGCGGTCTTCGCGGTGCTGGCCCTGGAGTCGGAACCGGTGGACCCGAGGCTGTAGCCGAGGGGAGCGCGGGGCCGCGGACGCGGGGCCCGGGAGTGCGGCTGCGGGAACCCGGGTCTGCGGGAACCCGGGGCTGCGGCTGCGGGGACCCGGGTCCGTGGTCGGGCGGTTCCGGGGACCCGGGTCCGTGGCCGGGCGGTTCCGGGAACCCGGGTCCGTGGCCGGGCGGTTCCGGGAACCCGGGTCTGCGGTCGGGTGGCCCCGGGTCCCCGGTCGGGCAGTCCCGGGCCCCTGGCCGGGCCCCGTGCGGAGCGGGGCGGGCGGCCCGGCGGGGCGGAATTCGGCCGTGCGCGTCCCACGCGTTCGGCCGTCCGCTCCGTCAGGATGGGCGCATGGGATTCCATGTCGACTCAGAGACCGGCCGGCTCCGCCGCGTGATCCTGCACCGCCCCGATCTGGAGCTGAAGCGGCTGACCCCGTCCAACAAGGACGCCCTGCTCTTCGACGACGTGCTGTGGGTGCGGCGGGCCCGCCAGGAGCACGACGGGTTCGCGGACGTGCTGCGCGACCGGGGCGTCGAGGTGCACCTCTTCGGCGACCTGCTGCGGGAGGCGCTGGACGTGCCGGCGGCGCGGGCGCTGGTCCTCGACCGGGTCTTCGACGAGAAGGAGTACGGGCCGCTCGCCGCCGACCACCTGCGGGCCGCCTTCGACTCGCTCGACACCGGGGCGCTGGTGGAGGCGCTGGTGGGCGGGATGACGAAGCGGGAGTTCCTGGCGGCGCACCGGGAGCCGACGTCGATCCGCTTCCACGCGCTGGACCTGGACGACTTCGTGCTCCGTCCGCTGCCCAACCACCTCTTCACCCGGGACACCTCGGCGTGGATCTACGACGGGGTGTCGATCAACGCGATGAAGTGGCCGGCGCGGCAGCGCGAGACGGTGCACTTCGAGGCGATCTACAAGCACCATCCGCTCTTCACGGGCCCGGAGGCCGGGCCGTTCCACCACTGGTCGGAGGGGCAGTCGGACTATCCGTCGACGATCGAGGGCGGGGACGTGCTCGTGATCGGGAACGGGGCCGTGCTGATCGGGATGAGCGAGCGGACGACGCCGCAGGCGGTGGAGATGCTGGCGCGGGGGCTGTTCGCGGCGGGTTCGGCGCGGACGATCGTGGCGCTGGACATGCCGAAGCGGCGGGCGTTCATGCACCTGGACACGGTGATGACGATGGTGGACGGGGACACGTTCACGCAGTACGCGGGGCTCGGGATGCTGCGCTCGTACACGATCGAGCCGGGCGACGAGGGGCAGGCGCTACGGGTGACGGACCATCCGCCGGAGCAGATGCACAGCGCGATCGCGGCCGCCCTGGGGCTCCAGGACGTGCGGGTGCTGACGGCGACGCAGGACGTGCACGCGGCGGAGCGGGAGCAGTGGGACGACGGCTGCAACGTGCTGGCGGTGGAGCCGGGGGTGGTGGTGGCGTACGAGCGGAACGTGACGACCAACACGCACCTGCGGAAGCAGGGGATCGAGGTGATCGAGATCCCGGGGAGCGAGCTGGGGCGGGGGCGGGGCGGTCCGCGCTGCATGAGCTGCCCGGTGGTGCGGGACGCGGTATGAGGATCGGACCGCCCGGGACTGTATAGACATGCTGGAGTATGTATACACTTCCAGCGTCCCGCGGTACCCGTCCCGTCGTACCCGTCCCGCTGTACCCGTCCCGACCCCACGCACCCCAGGAGCGCCCGCCATGGCCCTTGACCTCTCCGGCCGCCACTTCCTCAAGGAGCTGGACTTCACCGCCGAGGAGTTCCGCGGCCTGGTCGACCTCGCCGCCGAGCTGAAGGCCGCCAAGAAGGCCGGCACCGAGGTGCAGCGGCTGCGCGGGCGGAACATCGCCCTGATCTTCGAGAAGACCTCGACCCGCACCCGCTGCGCCTTCGAGGTCGCCGCCGCCGACCAGGGCGCCTCCACCACCTACCTCGACCCCTCCGGTTCGCAGATGGGCCACAAGGAGTCGGTGAAGGACACCGCCCGCGTCCTCGGCCGGATGTTCGACGCCATCGAGTACCGGGGCGACAGCCAGGCCACCGTCGAGGAGCTGGCCGCCTACGCCGGCGTCCCGGTCCTCAACGGCCTCACCGACGACTGGCACCCCACCCAGATGCTCGCCGACGTGCTCACCATGACCGAGCACAGCGACAAGCCGCTCGACGGCATCGCCTTCGCCTACCTCGGCGACGCCCGCTTCAACATGGGCAACTCCTACCTCGTCACCGGCGCCCTGCTCGGCATGGACGTGCGGATCGTCGCCCCCCAGGCGTACTGGCCGGCCGACGAGGTCGTCGCCGCCGCCAGTGAGCTCGCCGACAAGAGCGGCGCCACGATCACCCTCACCGAGTCCCTCACCGACGGCGTCGTCGGCGCGGACTTCGTCGTCACCGACGTGTGGGTCTCGATGGGCGAGCCCAAGGAGGTCTGGGACGAGCGGATCGCCGCCCTCGCCCCGTACGCCGTCACCATGGACGTGCTCCGCGCCACCGGGAACCCCGACGTCAAGTTCATGCACTGCCTGCCCGCCTACCACGACCTGGGCACCGCGGTCGCCCGGGAGGTCCACGCCCGGCACGGCCTGACCGAGCTGGAGGTCTCCGACGAGGTCTTCGAGTCGGCGCACTCGATCGTCTTCGACGAGGCCGAGAACCGCCTCCACACCATCAAGGCGGTCCTCGTCGCCACCCTGGCGGGCCCGGCCACGCCATAGTTTTACGCCCGATTGGGTGAATATGCGGTGTGCGGTCTACGATCGCACCGTTCAGGGGGGTCCGGGCGCGCACGCCCGGACCCCCCTGACGCGTGCACGACCGGACCGTCGGGACCGGACCTGGACGTCGGGACCGGATCCGGCCGGCAGGACCCGGACCCGGCCCGGCAGGACCCGGAGCCGGACCGGCAGGACCGGAGCCGGACCGGCAGGGCTGGACCCGGACCGGCAGGAACACAGTCGGTCCGGCAGGACCAGAGATGAGAACCACCGCATGTTTTCGCGGATCAAGTCCCCCCAGCGGCTGATCGCCGAATCGGGCGCCGATCTGGAGGGCCACGGCCTCAGGCGCACCATGGGCCTCTTCCAGCTCGTGTGCTTCGGCGTCGGCGCGATCGTCGGCACCGGTATCTTCGTCGGCCTCGCCGACAGCGTCGCCGAGGCGGGCCCCGCGGTCGTCGTCTCCTTCGTCCTCGCCGCGATCACCTGCGTCTTCACCGCCTTCTCCTTCGCGGAGCTCGGCGGCGCGATCCCGGTCTCCGGCTCCTCCTACTCCTTCGCCTACGCGAGCCTCGGCGAGCGGGCCGCCTTCCTCGTCGGCTGGTGCCTGCTCCTGGAGTACGGCGTCTCCGTCTCCGCCGTCGCCGTCGGCTGGAGCCAGTACCTCGACGAGCTCCTCCACGGCGTCACCGGCCTCCGGCTGCCCGACGCGCTCGCCGCCGGCCCCGCCGAGGGCGGGGTGGTCAACCTCCCCGCCGTGGTCGTCATCCTCATGGCCGCGACGCTCCTGGTCCGCGGCGTGCGCGAGAGCGCCCGCGCCACCGCCGCCATGTCGATCCTCAAGATCGGCATCCTGGTCGTCTTCTGCGCGATCGGCTTCTCCGCCTTCGAGGCGGGCAACCTCTCGCCGTTCGCCACGGAGGGCATGGCTGGCATCACCGCCGGCGCCTCGGTCGCGTTCTTCTCGTACATCGGCTTCGACGCCATCACCACCGCCGGCGAGGAGGTGCGCGACCCGCGGCGGAACATCCCGCTCGCCATCCTCATCTGCATCGGCGTCGTCACCGTGCTCTACTGCGCCGTCGCCCTCGCCGCGATCGGCGCCCTCGGCGCCGGCGAGGTCGCCGACAAACCGGCCGCGCTCTCCCTCGTCGTCGACCGGGTCACCGGCTCCTCCGTCGGCGGCGGGATCGTCGCCTTCGGCGCGGTCGTCGCCATCGCCTCCGTCGTCCTCGCCGTGATGTACGGCCAGACCCGCGTCCTGATGGCGATGGCCCGCGACGGCCTGATGCCCCGCGTCCTCGAACGGGTCTCGCCGAAGACCTCCACCCCGGTCGCCAACACCTGGATCGTCGCCGCCGTCTTCGCCGTCCCGGCCGCCTTCGCCCCGCTCGACGTCGTCGTCGACCTCACCACCATCGGCACCCTCGCGATCATGGCCGTGGTCAACCTCGCGGTGATGGTGCTGCGCCGCCGCGAGCCCGGCCTCCGCCGCTCCTTCAGGGTGCCGCTGTACCCGCTGAGCCCGGTCCTCGGCATCGGCTTCTGCCTCTACCTCATCTGGGGCACCGGCTGGCGGACCTGGCTGGTCTTCGCCTGCTTCCTCGCCGTCGGGGCCGTGCTGTACGCGGTCTACGGGCGCCGCCACTCGCGGCTCGCGCCCGCGCTCACCCCCGCGCTCACCTCCGCGGACGGCGCCGCTGGGCGGGGACCCGGGGGAGCGTGAACCAGACCGCCTTCCCCCGCGCGGTCGGGCGGTGCCCGCAGGCGCTGCTGAGCGCCCGGATCAGCAGCAGCCCCCGGCCGTGCTCCTGCCAGGGATCCACCTCGGCGTCCGGATCCGGACAGACCAGCTGCCCCGGCCGCGCCGGATCGGGGTCGTGCACCTCGATCTGACAGCCGCCCGGCGCCGCGAGCACCTCCACGACCAGCTCGATCGGCCCGGCGCCCGAGGTGTGCTCGACCGCGTTGGCGACCAGCTCTGCGGTGAGCAGCTCGGCCGTGTCGCGGTCCGGCCGGCCGGACCCGGCGGGGTCGATCCCGTCGAGGGCGGTACGGACCAGGGCGCGGGCGATCGGGACGGCGGCGGTGGTACGGGGCAGCCGGACGCGCCGCCAGGCTCCGGGGGCCGCGGGGGCGGGGCCGGTGATGTCGGCTGCGGGGGCAGGGGCAGGGGCAGGGGCAGGGGCAGGGGTGGGGGCAGGGTCGGTGACGTCGGGCACGGGAACGGGCTCCCTCTGCCGGGGGCGGGTGCGGGGGCGGGTGCGGGGGCGGGTGACGGGAAGACGAGGTCAGGACGCCCCGAGACATCCTGGTTTCAACCGTATGTCCCCACCCTATAGGGAGGCGTTTTCTGGCCACAGGGGCGCCCCTCCCGTCCCGACCGGGACCCCGGCCCCACCGGGACGGGGCCTTCGGAGGGGAACCACCGGTACGGCGGTCCTGAGGGGGCCACCGGTACGACGGCGCTGAGGGGCCACCGGCACGACGGTCCTGAGGGAACCGCCTGTACGGCGGCCCGGAGGGGGGAACCGCCCTACAGGTCCTTCTCCACCGCCCGGACGTACTCCGCCCCCCGCTCCCACAGCAGCGCGTGCAGCTCCGCGAAGACCTCCGCCGACCGCCGGCCCGGCCAGCCCGCCGGCAACAGCTCCGGCGGCAGCACCGGGTCCGCGTACGGCAGCCGGCGCCAGGCGTCGAGGGCGAGGAGGTAGTCCCGGTAGGCGTCCTCCGGCGTGCCCGGCTCCTCCCGCCGGGCGGCGAGAACCGGCTCGTACCCGGCCAGGAACTCCTCGTGCAGCCGCGCGATCGCCGGCAGGTCCCACCAGCGGGCCACCGCCTCCGCCGTCGCCGCGTACCCCAGGTGGTCGCCGCGGAAGAAGTCCACGTACGGGGAGAGCCCGAGCCGCTCCAGGGCGTGGCGGGTCTCCTCGTACAGCCGGGCCGGCGCGATCCACACGCCCGGCGCGGCCGCCCCGAAGCCGAGCCGGCCGAGCCGGGACCGCAGCAGGTGCCGCTTGTGCCGCTCCTGCTCCGGGACGGAGAAGACGGCGAGGACCCAGCCGTCCGCCAGGGACGGCTCCGTCCGCGAGTGGATCCGCCGGTCGCCGTCCTCCAGGAGCCGCCGGGCGTCGTCGGAGAGCGCGTAGCCCGCCGCCCCGTCCGGGGTCCGGCGGGCCAGCAGCAGCCCGCGCCGCTTCAGCCGGGACACCGAGGAGCGCACCGAGGGCGCGTCCACGCCGACCGCCCCGAGCAGCCGGATCAGCGCGGCCACCGGCATCGGGGTCTCCTCGGCCGGCCGGCCGTAGGCGCCGTAGAGGGAGACGATCAGGGAACGGGGAGTGTGCTGCTCGGCCACGTGATCACTTTAGGCCGTGCGGGCGGAAGACGGTCGGCCCGCCTCCCGCTTCCGCCCGCCCGTCTCCCACTGGTAGCCGCCCGCCTCCGCCTGCCCGCCTTCGTGAAGTCTTCTGCCGACCGCCGCCGGTCCTCTCCCGTCCCGGTCGCTCCCGCGGGTCAGCCGTCGCGCAGCCGGTGGCGCTGGAGCTTGCCGGTGGCGGTGCGGGGGAGGGCGTCGACGAAGACGACCGCGCGGGGAGACTTGTACGGGGCGAGGCGGGCGCGGACGAAGGAGCGGAGCGCGCTGGCGGTGGCCGCGGAGCGCGGCACCCCCTCCCGCACCACCGCGTAGGCGACGACGACCTGGCCCCGGAGGGGGTCCGGGCGGCCCACGACCGCCGTCTCGACGACGTCCGGGTGGCCGAGGAGGACCTCCTCCACCTGGGGCCCGGCGATGGTGTACCCGGCCGAGATGATCATGTCGTCGGCGCGGGAGACGTACCGGAACCGGCCGTCGGGCTCGCGGACGTACCGGTCGCCGGTGACGTTCCAGCCGTCGCGCACGTACTCCGTCTGCCGGGGGTCGGCCAGGTACCGGCAGCCGATCGGCCCGCGCACGGCGAGCAGCCCCTCCCGGCCGTCGGGGACGGGCCGGCCGTCCGGGCCGAGGACGGCGGCCCGCCAGCCGGGCACCGGGCGGCCGGTGGTGCCGGGGCGGCTGTCGGCGTCGGCGGCGGCGACGAAGATGTGGAGGAGCTCGGTGGCGCCGATGCCGTTGACGAGCCGGAGCCCGGTCCGGGCGTACCAGGCGGTCCAGACGGCGTCGGGCAGGTTCTCGCCGGCCGAGACGCAGCGGCGCAGCGAGGACAGGTCGGCGGTGGAGCCGCCGTCGAGGAGGCCGAGCATCACCCGGTAGGCGGTGGGCGCGGTGAAGAGCACCGAGACCCGGTGGCGGCCGATCGCCGCGAGCAGCTGCTGCGGCCCGGCCCGCTCCATCAGGACGGCGCTGGCGCCGGCGCGCAGCGGGAAGACCAGCAGGCCGCCGAGGCCGAAGGTGAAGGCGAGCGGCGGGGAGCCGGCGAAGACGTCGTCGGGCCGGGGCCGCAGGACGTGCGCGGAGAAGGTGTCGGCGGCGGCGAGGACGTCCCGGTGGAAGTGGACGCAGCCCTTGGGGCGGCCGGTGGTGCCGGAGGTGAAGGCGATGAGGGCCACGTCGTCGGCGGCCGTGTCCGCCGCCGGGAACGGACGGGCCGGCCGGCGCGCGACCCGGGCGAGGAGGTCGCCGGGTCCGTCGCCGCCGTACGGGACGACGGTCAGGCCCGGGACGCGGGCGGCCCGCAGCTCGCCCTGCGCGCCCGCGTCGCACAGGGCGAGCGAGCAGGCGGCCGTCCGGGCGACGACGGCGAGCTCGGCGGCCCGCTGCTGCGCCGGGACGGCGACGGCGATCCCGCCGGCCTTCACCACCGCGAGCCAGCAGGCGGCGAGCCAGGGCGTGGTCGGCCCGCGCAGCAGCACCCGGTTGCCCGACCGCAGCCCCAGCTCGCCGGTGAGCACGGCCGCGATCCGGTCCACCCGCTCGCGCAGCTCCCCGTAGCTCCAGGTCCCGCCCTCCCCGTCGTGGAAGGCGGGCCGCCCGGCACCGAACCGCAGCGCCGTCCGGTCGAGCAGTTCGGCGGCGCAGTTGAGCCGTTCGGGGTAGGCGGCCAGCTCGGGCAGGTCGAAGAGGAGCCGGGGCCACTGGGAGGCGGGCGGCAGCCGCTCGCGGGCGAACCCGTCCACGTGCCCGGACGGCGTCAGCTCCACGGCTCCGGCCCCCCGTACGGCCGGGGCGGGCGCCCGCCGCCCCGGAGGCGTACCGTGAAACTGACGGACGTCACCGGTCCGCGACGCGACGGGGTCACCGCACCGCCGGGTCCGGTCCGGCGACGGTGCCGGCGCCGGTCCCGATGCCGGTGCCGGTCTCGGTGACCGGGACGCCTCAGGGCGTCGGAGAAGGCCCGCATGCCCGCATTCTGACCCGATTCGGTCCCTGCCACCCGGCGTGGGGTTCCTGGGCCGTACGGCACCGGGTGGCGGCCCGGCGCCGGTCGTACGGCACCGCGGGCTCCGCATACAGCACCGAGGGCTCCGCGTACGGCACTCGGGGCCGGCGCGCGACGTACGGCACTTGGGACCGGTGCGCGCCCCCCGGGGCCCGCCACGGGGCGGCACCGAGGAGGCCCGGCGTACGGCGCCGGGAAGGCCCGGCGTGCGTCCGCCCGGGGGCGGCCGGGTGCCGAACTCGGGGGCCCGGCCGCGTCGGAGAGGTCCGGCGGGGTCCGGCGGGGTCGGCGTGCTTGATCGACTGGTCGGCTCGGAAGACCGGGCTTAGGGTCGAAAGGTGGACCGACCGGCCCACGGCTCCTGCGGTGAGGGCGCGACGCGCCATGAACGAATCATGAGTAGTACACCGAAGCCGACGACCCCGGCGGTGGACCCCACACCGACCAGCGCGGGAGACGGCAAGGGCATCGCCCTGTTCGTCATCGCCTCCTGTCAGCTGATGGTCGTCCTCGACATCACCATCGTCAACATCGCGCTTCCGCACATCCAGAGCGATCTGGCCTTCTCGACCACCAGTCTGTCCTGGGTGGTCAACGCCTACACGCTGACCTTCGGAGGTCTGCTGCTGCTCGGCGGCCGGATCGGCGACATCCTCGGCAGGCGCCGCGTCTTCGTCTTCGGCGTGCTGCTCTTCGGATTCGCCTCCCTGCTCGCCGGATTCGCGCAGGAGGGCTGGCAACTCCTCGCGGCCCGCGCCCTCCAGGGCATCGGCGGCGCGATCGCCTCCCCGACCTCGCTCTCCCTCATCACCACCACCTTCGAGGAAGGTCCCGAACGGAACAGGGCCTTCGGTGTGTTCGCGGGTGTGTCGGCGGCCGGCGGAGCGATCGGCCTGCTGGCGGGTGGGGTCCTCGTCGAATGGCTCGACTGGCGCTGGATCTTCTTCGTGAACGTGCCGATCGCGCTGCTGATCGCGTTCCTGACCCCTCGTCACGTGCGGGAGTCCGAACGCCTTCCCGGCCACTTCGACCTGGCGGGCGCGCTGACGTCGACGCTCGGCATGGTGGCGCTGGTGTACGGCTTCATCCGCGCCGCGCAGGAGGGCTGGAGCGATCCCTGGACGATCGCCTCGTTCTGTGTCGCCGTCGTGCTGCTCGCCGTGTTCATCCTGGTGGAGCGCCGCAGCCGGCAGCCGATCACCCCGCTGCACATGTTCGCCGACCGCAACCGCGCGGGCACCTACGGCATGATGCTCTGCCTCGCGGCGGCGATCTTCGGGATGTTCTTCTTCCTCACCCTCTTCGTGCAGCAGGTCCTCGACTTCAGCCCGCTGGAGGCGGGTCTCGCCTTCCTGCCGGTCAGCGCCGTGATCGCGGTGATCGCCGGCATCACCTCCCAATTCCTCCCGAAGTACGGCCCGAAGCCCTTCATGGTCATCGGAGCCCTCTGCCTGGCGGTGGGCCTCTCCTGGCTGACCCTGACCGACGTCCACTCGACCTACGCGGGCTCGATCCTCGGCCCGATGCTGGTCTTCAGCGCCGGCATGGGCTTCATGTTCGTCTCGCTGACCCTGATGGCCCTCTCCAACGTCCAGCCCGCCGAGTCCGGCGCGGCCTCCGGCCTCCTCAACGCGACCCAGCAGGTGGGCGGTTCGCTGGGCCTGTCCATCCTGGTGACGGTCTTCGGCACCGCCAGCCGCAACGAGGCCGACGAACTGGTCCCGGCCTTCCTCGCCCAGGCCGGCCCGGCCGAGAAGGCCCGCTTCGCCGAGACCGGCCAGCTCCCGCCCCCCTGGAGCGACCAGATCCTCACCTCCGGCGTCTCCGCCGGCTTCATCGTCGCCGCCGCGTTCGCCGTGGTGGCCCTCCTGATAGCCCTCTTCGCCATCCAGGTCCGCCCCTCCGACATCGAGCGCCTCAAGGGCGGCGGGATGATGCCGGGCGGGTGACCGCACGTCAGTGGAGCGTGGCCCTCCGGCCGGTCCGACGTCCCCCGGCGCACACCGGGCCGGGGAGGGGACGGAGCGGCGGCTCCGTGTCGCCGGTCGGGATGCCGACGAGCTCGACGGTCACCCCTCGCGCCGTCAGGGCCTTCACGGTCTGGGCAGCGGTGATCTGAGAGAAGCCGAAGAGGGAATCGGCCGTCAGCTCCTTTCCGTTCTTGAGCTGTACCGCGAGGACGACCCGCCGGGGGGTGAAGTCCTCCGGCAGGTGGCGCTTGCCTCCGCTGAGCCGGGACACCTTCGCGGAGAGCTCCTGTCGCGTCCGGGCGACTTCCTGGGTCAGCTCCACCGCCACCCTGGCCTGGCCGAAGAGATGGCTCAGCGGCCCGGAACCACCGGCGCGCTTGACGAGGACCAGGGTGTCGTCGGGCGTCAGCAGGTCGCAGATCTCGATCCGGTCCTTGCGGCGGAGGGGGTTGGAGATGTTCTCGGTGTCGAGACAGAGCCAGCCGGGCCGCTCGTCGGGCACCCTGTCGTTGTAGGCGCCCTCGGGCTCGTCGGAGGGCCAGGCGGGCATCGTGACCGAGGGGGGCCGGGCCAGAAGGGTCGCGATGGTGGCCCGGCACTCCTCGACGTAGGCGGCCCCGGCCTCGTACCACTCGCCTTCCAACAGGAAGAAGCGCCGTGAGCCGAGCGAGACCTCGGCCTCCAGCCAGGACAGCGCGCTGGTGACGGCGAGCGCGTCGGCCTCCTTGGCCCATCCGTCCCTGGCGAGGGTGACGGTCCCCTCGCGCAGGACCGTGACGCGCCGGCCGGGCGGCGCCAGGCGGGCGCGCTCGAGAACGTAGTCCAGGTCGAAACCGTCGGAGCACCGGGCCTCCGAGCTGTTGATGCGCGTGAGGTAGGCCGTGGCCGCCTCATACGCCTCGTACTGCTCGAACGGGACGGAGACGGAAATCCGTCCGTCGGAGGACAGCCCGAGACGGTTGTCCAGAGCCCGCTCGAGAGCGTCGAGGGTCGAGGGGTCGTCGACCGGCGCGATGCGGTCGACGAATTCCAGCTCCGGGTGGGGAACGTCCTCGCGGCAGATGGTCGCGATGGTCCGCAGGTCGGAGAGCAGCGCTTCGGGCTCGATCCCCAGGGCGACCTTCAGGCCGCATCCGCCCTGGGCGCTGACGGCCTTCCCCGAGGTGTACCGGGAGCGGGTGAGGGGGAGGTCGTCAAGGTATCCGCCCAGGCTGCGGATGACGCGCGAGTGCTCCCGGATGCCGAGCAGGGGGACCGGCGCACCGCCGGGAACCAGGGAAATGTCGGTGCGCGCCTGCCCAAGGGACCTGGACACCGCTCCGCGGATCGCGGCCGGATCCATCTGGCGGATGACGAAGGAGAGGCCGAAGCGCTTGTCCTTGAGGTGGTCGGGAATCAGGCGGTAGCCCTGGTCGCAGCCGATGCCGTACACCGTGCCGTCGACGGCGAGGAGGAGGACGGCCGCCGTCCGGCGGACGCTCTCGGTGACGCGGATCCCGGTGGTGCGTGCCATGGGGGCGCACCAGGTGGCCTCGTCGCTCTCCATGCCGCAGGTGACGTAGACGGCGGGGACGCCGAACACGTCGGGGAAGTGCACGTCCGCCGCACGCCGATCCAGTAAAGCGGCGTCGAAGACGTCCAGCATGGCCTCCGGGGTGGGGTCGACACGGCTCAACCGGTAGACGGTGCGCACGAGGGTGTGAGTGGTCATGGCGGCCTCTGTGGAGCGGTGACGAGGGGCAGGGGAGCGGTGACGAGGGCGAGCCGGGACGCGGTCGCGTCCTTGCGGTACAGCCGGACTGGCGCGCCGTGCGCAGCATGAAGATGACATAAGTCTGTGTGCACTGTCAACAGAACTATCCTGGAGTCGATCCGGTCATCCGTGTACGCTGGGGCCATGACAGAGAATGCCGCTCCCTCGGTCGGCGCCCTGGTCACCGGCGCCGAGATCGCTCGGCTGGCCGGTGTCACCCGGGCGGCTGTCTCCAACTGGCGTCGGCGGTACGACGACTTCCCCGCACCGGCAGGAGGCGCTGCCAACAGTCCGCTTTTCTCGCTCGTTGAGGTCCAGGCATGGCTGGACGCACAGCGCAAAGGCCAGGAGATCTCGCCCGAAGTCGAGCTGTGGCAAGCGCTGCGGGGCGTGTACGGCGAGCAGATGGTGGCGGGGCTGGCCGAGGTGACCGCCGCCCTGGCGGGAGCATCCAGCCCCGCGCTCCCGGACGAGGTGGCGGCGCGCGTGCGACGGCTCACCCGCAGCGAATCGCCCGTCGACCTTGTCAACGGACTGACCGAGCGGTTCGTGGACTCGGCCCGTCGCGCCGGATCGGACCAGGTGACCCCCAACCGCATCGTCCGTGCTGTGCGTCACTTCGCTCCCGAACTCCCCCCGGCGGCAACCGTCTTCGATCCCGCTTGCGGGATCGGAGTACTACTCCTGTCCATCGACTCGGGGACGGGCACCCGCTTCTGTGGTCAGGAATCGGACGCCGACAGCGCCCGTTTCGCCCAGCTCCGTGCCGACATCCTGGGACGGGAACCGGTCGAGATCGTGGCCGGGGACTCCTTGCGCGGCGACGAATGGCCCGACCTGAGGGCGGATCTGGTGGTCTGTGATCCGCCCGCCGGCGTCACCGAGTGGGGGAGGGAAGAGCTGCTGCTCGACTCCCGCTGGGAGCTGGGCACGCCTTCCAAGGCCGAAGGCGAGCTCGCCTGGCTGCAGCACGCCTACGCGCACACCGAGCCGGGCGGCCACGTCCTCATGGTCATGCCGGCCTCGGTCGCCTACCGCAAGGCGGGACGTCGCATCCGCGCGGAACTCGTACGCCGCGGCATCCTGCGCCAAGTCGTAGCCCTGCCGCCGGGGGCGGCCACCTCGCACTCCCTGCCCGTGCACGTGTGGTGCCTTCAGCGCCCTGAGGGAGCCGGGAACGCGGACGCGCACCACACCGTACGCATGGTCGATCTGACCGCCAACAGCCCCGACGGCGGCCTGGACCCGCGCCCCGACCAGGTTGCCGACGTCCCGTTGATCGAGCTCCTCGACGACACCGTCGACCTCACCCCTGGTACGCACCTGCGCTCGCGTCACCGTGATTACCCCGGCGAGTACCTTGCTCTCCGCAGGGAAGTGGAGAAACGAATCCGCCGACTCGCTGTCCTGCTGCCTGAACTGTCCGTCGGCGGCGGCCCGGGCTCGCTGGACAGCGCGACCACAAGCGTCGCGGACCTCGCCAGGGCGGGACTCGTCAGCTACGAGGAGTCGGAACCGGTCTCGGCGAGCGATCAGCTCGACACGGACTACCTCCAGGGGTTCCTGCGCAGCTCGGCGAACGCCCGTCGGTCCACGAGCAGCAGCGGGACCTACCGCCTCGATACGCGTGGCGCGCGCATTCCCCGCATGGGCATCGACGAGCAACGGCGCTACGGCTCCGCCTTCCGTGCCCTGTCCACCTTCGAGGAAGACCTGCGGGAGATCGGCGATCTGAGCACGCGGCTCACCGATCTGGCACGGGACGGCCTGGCGACAGGGGCATTGGCACCCGAGGAGTGAGGAGCGGCGCGGTGTGGGGAAAGCCCTGCACCGACCGCCGCCCGCGCCGGTCAAGCGGGAGCGAGGGGGAGCGGCACCCGGTCAGCGAGTCCGTCCCCTCGCCCTCCAGAGAGTCGACGGTGACGGGGGTGAGAAGGCCGGCAGACCAGGTGAGGACCTCCTCGGTGGAGCGGCAGTTGACGCGCAACCGGAAGCTTCGACCCGTGGTGGCGATGCCCAGGGACCCGAGCGGCACCCGGGGGTCGTAGGTCCGCTGATGCGGGTCACCCGTGAGGAAGAGGTTGTCGGGACCAGACGGGACGGCGGCGCGACGAGAGTGCGCAGGTCCTGGCCGAGGACGAGGTGACGGTACTCCTGTGCCAGGAACTGCGCGATGAACGGCAGGTTCAGCTGTTTGACCACCTTCTCCCACAGCTGCTGCTGGTCCCTGTCCCCGACCGGCCTGGGTACGGCCGAGCCGTGCGACCGCACGACCCCGCCGGCGAAGGCATCGACCGTCGTCACGTCCACCCGGGCGAACGACTCCTCGTCGAGGAGCAGACGGAGGATGTCGCGCAGTCCGACGGCGAGCGCGTTCGTGTACGTGGTGAGCAGGATCCGGCTGTCCGCGGAACGGTTCAGCAGGTGCCTCACCCGGTGCAGGGCGGCCACCGTCTTGCCCGTCCCGGGACCGTCGGTCCTGTACGGGACCTCCGTACGACGCCTGGTGGGCGACACGCCGCCGCGAAGGGGGGAGGAAGACCCGTGGCCCTGGCGATGACGAGGAGCAGCGTTTTTCGGGCGGTTCGGGAGGCACTGCCCGTGCTGGATATCGATGGCTTCGGGCAACAGCTCGGTGTCCGACCGGCAAGACGCCGTGCGCCGCTCGCCCAAGGGCTGGGACAAAAGCGCTGGCTACGGGCGTAGGTTGCGGCCCTCGTCCCGCCGTTGCCGAGTGCCGACAAGTTCCTTCCGTTCTCGCCGACATCGAGATCTGGGCGCGATGAGTGCCTCCCAAGGCCGTCGACAACCGCTGTCGTGTGACGTCGATAAAGCCAGGAAGACGTCGCTGCCGTCGTCGGGAGCCAGGCCGACGCCCCGCCAGAAGTCGGTGACGCGGATGATTCGCATCCGTGTGTCACGGTCCTTCTTGACGGATTCCAGACGCAGCCCCTTGTCCGCGTGGGGCTCGGCCGCGCTCAGGGCCTGGAACTTCTCCATGGCCTTGCGTACTCCCGCGCGAACCGGCTTCTCCAAGGTTCGTAGCCGTCCCGGAAGCTCTGGGCGAAAGCGAGCCGTGTCATGGGGTCCTCCCCTGCCCGCCCGGCGATGGTTTGTGGTCACGGACGTGGCGTGGCCCCGGCCAGTCGCCCGGCGAGTCCTTCCAGTATCGCCAGGAGGTCCCCGGGCGGTCGCGAGAGGTCCAGGCTGTGCTGGAAGAGCTGTACTTCCGTCCCCCGTACCTCGTGGACGCGCAGGGGTTCCCGACCGGCCGCGTACACCAGATGGGCCTCGCGCAGTCCGAGGACGGTGGCGTAGGCGAGCGCCTGGTAGAGGTCCGCGTTGAGCAGCCCGTCGGCCTTCTCGACCTTGTACTTGGCGTCGACGACGGCGACCGGGGTGTGGCCGTCACCGGTGTGTACGACGAGGTCGGGGCGCATGCCCACGCGTTGGGCGGCGTCGAGGTGGTGGGGATCCTGCAGGCGTGCGAACAGACCGTGGTCCCGGAGGGCTTCGCGCAGTCCGACGGTGACGAAGTCCTCGAAGAGCCTGTTCATGTCGAGCAGGAAGCCGTCCACGGTGAGGGGGGCGGCGTCGACCGGCCGGTGTTCCGGAGAGATGCCGCGCAGCACGGCTTCGGCCAGCCGTAGTGCCGGCTGGTAGCGGGAGTTGAGCCGGGACGGCTGCCAGCGGGGCAGCTCCCCGCCCCGGACGAGGGGAGTGGCCCCTGAGAGGCGGACGCGCTGACGGGCGAGGCGCCGCCGGACGGGCGAGGTCACCCCCGGCAGGCGAAGCAGCCGTTCGACAGCGGCACGCAGGAGGCGGTTCTCGGCGGTATCGGCCGTGTAGGCGTCGTAGCTGATCTCGACGGGCGGAGTCCGGCCGAAATGCCGCCGGACCTGGTCGGCTTCGCGGACGCGTCCGCGCACGAACAGGGCGGTTTCCTCGACGGTGCGGTATCCCCGGAGGACACCCTGACGCAGGGCCCCGTCGATCTGCCGTTCCACGGCGTGCGCGAGCGCGGGGACGATGTCCTCGTGCCCTCCGGTGTCGACGGTGCCCTTCCTGCTGTCGTGCCAGGCTCGGGCCGGATCGAGGCTGAAGCCGAGCAGGAAGAACAGGCGGGTCACCGGTGTCTTGGGCATGATCCGCACGACGGGGCCGCCGGGAAGTCGTATCGCGCCGACTCTGCTCCCCGCCCTCAGGAGCCAGTTTCCCGCCCGCGCTGGGTCGGGGGTCGCGCTTCGCAGCACGCCGGCGGCGGCGAGGGCCTGCCCGGTGCCGGCGTCGAGCGGCACGGAGACGGCGGGGCCGTGCTCGCGCAGGGATACCTCTTCCTCGCTCACGGCAGACGCTTCCGCAGCGCGTCGAGACCGTAGCGGCCGGCGACGTCGAGGCCCTCGCCATAGTGGTGTTCCTCGAGGAGCGGCAGGATCTTCGTGCGCCACGTCCGGTCGAGACCGCCGTCGCGGTACACGCCCGGCTTCATCAGGTACGACGGGCCGACGGCGAAGTCGGGGTCGCCGATGAGGGCGTTGAGGGCGTCCAGGAGGCGTGCGGGTTCGTCGCCCTTGCCCTCGCGTTCCAGCCAGCGGTCGAGGAGGCCGGCGGTGGGTTCGGTGCGGGGGGACAGTTCCACGAAGGCGAATCTGCGACGCATGGCCGCGTCCACCAGCGCGATGGACCGGTCGGCGGTGTTCATGGTGCCGATCACGAAGAGGTTCGGCGGCAACCCGAAGTCCTCGCCGGAGTAGGTCAGGCGGACGGACCGCTTGCGGTACTCGAGCAGGAAGTAGAGCTCGCCGAAGACCTTCGCGAGGTTGGCGCGGTTCATCTCGTCGATGATCAGGAAGTGGGGGACGTGCCGGTTGCCGTCGCGGGAGGCGAGATCGGCGAGCTCCCGGAGCGGGCCCGCCGACAGCCGGAAGGCCACTTCTTGCGTCTCGGGGTCCTCCACGGGACGGAAGCCCTCGAAGAAGTCCTCGTAGGAGTAGGACGGATGGAATTGGACGATCTTGACTTGCTCGGGTCCGCCGCCGAAGTGCTCCGCCAGCTTCAGGGCGAGGTAGGTCTTTCCCGTCCCGGGTGGCCCGTACAAGACCAACTGGCGTTCGTCCATCAGTAGTTCACGAACTTCTTCCAGCCATCCCCGATCATGGACGAGGAGTTCGGCCGTCAGGGCGTCCGTGACCTCCGCAAGAGTCGATTCCCGCTGCGCCGGTGCGTCGGCGGAGGGATGCCGAACAACGCTGGTTCCGTCGCCCGTGCCGGCGTCGGTCAAACCCTCCAGGGCCTCCAGGATGCCGGTCAGGTCGACGACGTCGTGCTGTACGGAGAGCTTCTGCTGTACCTCCTCGGGAAGTTCCTCGTACGGGTGGCCGACGGGCAGCCAGGAAGCGGTGCGTCGCAGGTTGTACAGCCCGCCGGGGGACGTGGTCTGCGCGGCCTCTCCTGTGATCCGCCCGATGTACAACTGACCGTCGCTTATGGTCGCCACGGTGTCTCCCACCCTCATCTGAGTGAGGAAGGCGTGGAGTTCGTCGACGAGACCGCGTTTCTGGTTGTACGACGCCGCCCCCTCGTACCCCTCTTCGACGAAGCGGCGCAGCGTGCTCTTGGTAGGGTCGCTCTCCTGCAGCGGCGGCAGATGGGCCCCGGAGAGCGTGACGTACCCCTCTTTCAGCCACAGCTGCCGCACCAGGTTGCGCCCCGAGACGTTGGAGCCACGGACCAGCCATGCTTTCCGCGGCGCTCGCCAGCCGGTGGAGAGGTAGTCGGCGAGGGGGTGGCCGTCGGAGGTCCGCCAGGACTCGGGGCCGGAGGCGTCGTAACCGTAGGCCAGTGCGGCGGCCGCGGACGAGGAGTTGCAGACGATGTCTCGGGTCGTCACCCAGCGCAGGGGCGTGCCCGGGGCGTCGGCGAGCGCGCCGGCCTCCCGGAGCTCCGCCCGCGATCGCCGCGCGTGGTCGCCGAGCCCGGGCCATTCCGAGGAAGCGACCGAGGACCCCTCGCGCAGGAGGAACTTGTGCGTGCCGTTGCCGCCGAACTCGGTGAGAAGGTGACCGCGTGCCGTTCCGGCCCCTTTGGGAAGCCTGAGGTGGAACTCGGGCGTGCCGGGGAGCGGTTCGTGCTGAGGCATGGATGACCTTCCGGGCGGGCTTGTGCGATGCTTCACACCCTACTTGTTGACGTTGTCAATGCACTGCTTACTCGTGGCGCTCAAAGACGTTAGATTCGTTGACTGTGTAAACGTATGCGTGTGGACGGTCTCAGTTCCTCCCGTACCGTCGTCGCGCCCGTCCCGGCCTCACTGCCGGGACGGCAGGACGATCGCCGAGGCTGAGGAACCGCCCTCCTCCGCGAACTGGCTCCGGCCCTGCTCCCAGAGTCGCCCGAGGCGGACGAGCTGGGCGTCCCGAGCGTCCCGACCGCCGTCGGCCACCGCGCTGCGCAGGGCGTCCCTGGCGGCGATGACCTCGGCGCGCAGGGTGGCGGGGAAGGAGCCCTGCTCGGCGAGACAGATGGCGGAGACCGCGGTGCGGATCGTCGGGTCGATGCGGGTGAGGAGGTCTTCCGCCCGTTCCGCAGCCGTCCGCATCTCGGTGGTGTTCATCGACCGGCGTGCATCCTTGACGTCCTCGGCCACCTTCCGCAATTCCGCCAGGCGTTCCTCTGGCAGCAGTCCGCGGCCGCCCCGGGCGAGGTTCCCAGTCAGGGCCTGTGCGTCCCGGGCCCGCAAGCACAGCTCCAGGGTGTCGCGGGCGGAGTCGAGGAACCCGTCGAGGGAGCGGCTCACGCCCTCTCCGCGGGCGAGGGCCGCGAGGTCGTTCCCGACCTCGGTGAGCGCGTCGCGTTCGGCATGGGTGAGCTCCCGCGCCCAGTGGCTGAAGAAGTCGGTGTAGCGGGACTGGAGCGCGGCGGCCTTCCGGCCGACGGCGGCGGAGACCGGGCTGCGCCGCAGTTCGGCCTTGCTCCATTCCTCGGCACCGATGCGGTACCTCAGGTCGATGGTTCGGTCGGTGTCGATGCGCGCCTGGAGGGTGAGCGGCAGGTCGCCCCGGAGCTCTTCGGCACTGTGGTGGACGTGCCCGCCGCAGAACTCGTTGCGCTGCGCCGAGCGCAGGTGCCGCCCCTCCCAGAAGCTGAAACGCACGTAGGCGCTGTCGTCGCCGCGGATCACGAGGCCGTCGACGTTCTTCCAATCGGTCGGGTACGGGGTGCCGCCGGAGAAGACGACCTTCACGCTACCGTCCTCCAGCTCGACGCCGATGTCCTGGGCCGTGACCTGCCGGGCGGGGGCGGTGCCGAAGTCGCCGCCGCAGTTCGAGCAGGCGCTGAGGCCGGCGGCGTTGACCATGGAGCAGCCGGGGCACTTCAGACCGCCCGAGTCCAGGGGCGTGTCGCAGTCGCCGCAGACAGTCGCGCCGGCGGGGTTGTCGTCCCGGTCACAGCCCGGGCACACGACGGGGACGGCGGCCGGGGCGGTCGCGCGCAGCCCGGACAGGTCCGCGGTGCACACGGGGCAGGCGGAGGCGAGTTCGGGGGCGGGGACGTGGCAGCCGGGGCAGTCGACCGTGGGCGTGCCGAGCAGCGGGGTGGCGCAGGCCGGGCAGGCATCGGAGTCGACGGGGATCCCCTCGACAGTGCAGTTCTCGGACGGGCAGCCGAGCGTGTCGAGGAGTCCGGCCTCCACGGCGGCGCCGTGGGCGACGGCCGTCATGGGGTCCACCGCGTCGGACACCGTCTCCTCGCCGAAGAGGTCCTGGAGTGCGCGTCGGACCGCCGGGACGAAGGTGGATCCGCCGACCAGCAGGACCCGCTGGATGTCCTCGGGCATCGTGCTGTACCCGGTCAGCACGGCCTCGACGGCCTCCCGCATGCGGTGCAGGTGGCCGGTGAGGAGTTCCTCGAAGTCACCGCGCCGCACCGCTCCGGACCAGGAGCCGCCCTGCCGGCCGAGCGGGGCGAGGACCACCTCGGAGGTTTCCCGCGAGGACAGTTCGATCTTCGCCCGCTCGGCGGCGGCCCGGATGCGAGAGGCGTCGCCGTCCCCGTCGTGGTCGCGTCCGCCGATCAGGTTCCGCAGGTGCCCGTCGAGCAGCGCGTCGAAGTCGGCACCGCCGAGGAGGTTGTCCCCGCCCAGCGCGGCCACCTCGAAGTGGCCGGGCCCGAGCGTCAGGAGCGACACGTCGAAGGTGCCGCCGCCCAGGTCGAAGACGAGCACGGAGGCGTAGTCCTTGATCCCGTCCTCGCCCGGCCGGACCCCGAAGGCATGGGCGGCGGCCGTCGGCTCCTGCAGGATCCGCGCCACGTGGAATCCGGCGAGCCGCCCGGCCTCGCGCACCGCCGCGAACTGCGGCTCGGCGAAGTACGCGGGCACCGTGATCACCGCACGCCGGAACGGCACCCCGGCCGCGTCCTCGGCATCCTGCCTGAGCCGGCGGAGCAGGACGGCGGAGACCTGCACGGGGGAGAGCCAGTGCGCGCCGAGCCGGATCTCCACCGTCCCGTCGGGGCTCTCCCGGACGGGCGGGGCGTCCTCGGGCCGGGTCTTCAGCGCCTCCTGGACGAGCGCGTCGTCCCAGCGCCGCCCGATCAGCCGTTTGACCTCCGTGATCACGGAACCGGGGTCGCCGGAACGCCAGTTGAGGGCCTCCTGTCCGACGAGCAGACCGCCGGAGAGGTCGACCCCGACGGCCGAGGGGGTCGCCCGACCGCCGTCCCGGTTGCGCAGGACGACGGGGACGCCGTCGCGCATCCAGGCCGTGACGGAGTTGGTGGTGCCGAGGTTGATGCCGAGGGTCCGGTGCATGAAGGGAGGCTTTCTGATCGTCGTGGTACGGCGGAGGCGGGACCGGGTGGTGGAGCGGGGGCGCGCTCAGGCGCGGCAGGCCCGGCGCCCCCGCCCGGCTGACGCCTTGCGGAGGAGCCGCCGCTGGGCGCGGGTCGTGCGCCGCGGCTGCGTCCGTACGGGGCCGGGTTCCTGCATGGGGTCGGGCACGGGCTCCGGCGCCGGCCCCGGCACCGCGACGACCACCTGCGCGGCCCGCAGGACGGCGGAGCCGCGCCGGAAGCCGGTGACCTTCTCCCGCAGCACGGTGCCGCCCGGCAGGCTCGGGTGCGGCTCCGTGCCGACGACCCGCATCTCCGCCGGGTCGGCGGTCCTGCCGACGGCGTCCATCGGGTCGACGTCGTGCCGCGCGAACTCGGCGCGCAGCAGCAGGTGGGCCGCCTCGATCTGCTCGCCCAGCACGAGGGCCGCCGAGGCCGTCTCGCGGGCGGACCGCGCCTCGTGGAGGGCGCCGGCCCGGCGGCGGGTGTCGGCGAGCACGTCGTCGAGCGACAGCAGCGAACCCAGCAGGGCGTGCAGCCGGGCCTCGGCCTCGTCGCGCTTGCCGGACAGGGCGGCGACCCTGCGCCGCAGCTTGTCGAGCTCGGACGGCGGGCCGCCGGGGCCTTCGGGGAGGGGGCCGGGACCGGTCACGGGCGTTCCTCGGGATCGGGGCGGGGCAGGGGCGGTGTGAGCATCTCGGCGACGAGCGCGTCGACGGGCGTGTGGGCGTTCCGGGAGGCCCGGTCGACGAGGGCATGCCGGGCCGCGTCTCCCCGGGTGCGAGCGGCACCCAGCTCCCGGGCCGCCTGGGTCCGGAGCCTCATGGTCCTGGTACCGGGCGGGGCGTCGGGCAGGAGCTCGTGGAGGGTGGGGCCGAACCAGGGCAGCGGGGGTGGTTCGGCGTCGGAGGACCGCGGAGAGGGGATGCCGGTGGTCAAAAGAGGGTGTCCTGTCGAGGGTCGTCGCGGCGGGGCTTGCGGGAGACGGAGCCGAAGAGGGGGGTCTGGAGTGGCAGCCCGTCGCCGATCGCCACCGCGCACGCGAGGTCGCGCTCCGCCCCGCCGAGGTCGCCCGCCTTCTTGCGCACACTGGCGCGGAGCGCGTAGGCGGTCTCCACGATTCTGTCGAAGCGGGTGCTGACACCGGTCCGCATCAGGTCCCGGAGGAACAGGCCGATGATGCCGGACACGTCGCCGGCGGCCTCCAGGTGCTCGGCCAGGTGGAGAACCGCCTCGTGGAGGTCCTGTCGGGTGTGGCTCTGGACAGGGGTCGGGACCGCCGCGGCCGTGCTCAGGAGCTCGACGCGGTGTTCCAGGCCTGCGCGACTGTGGGAGTCGGTGCGCCCGGCCGCGGTGAGCAGCAGGAACACGAAGACGTTGTCGACGTCCTCCTCGCTGTGTGACGGTCTCGGGTCCGCGTACCGGAGCATCTCGCGCGCGGCGTCCCTCGCTTCGTCCGGCCGTCCGCCGACGGCGGCGGCCACGCCCCGTGCTTCGTGATGGTCCTTGAGCCACCGCCGGGCCGGTTCGCAGCCCGGGTCCCGCGCGAGAAGGCTCCGCACGTCACCGGCGGAGATCTCCTTCTCCTTTTCTTGGTCCGTCCCACGGAGCAACTGGCGCAGGTCTGCCTTCAGATGGTCGTCGAGGCCCGCGCGGGCGTGCGGGTCCCCGGGTGTCACGGCCAGGGCGCGCGTGAAGAGGTCCCGGCTCTCCTGGGGGTCGGTGCCGGCGACCTCCCTGCCCCGCCGTACCAGTTCGTCGGTCAGTTCGGTGGCCAGGGCGGTGTCGCAGGGCAGCAGCACGTAGGCCTGTTCGAGTCCGGCGATCCGCACGAGGGAGTCGTTGCCGTACCCGTTCCGGCTCCGTCCGACGCTCCGCCAGGCGCGGACGACGGCGTCCTCGTCATGGCGCGTGAGCGTGTGCCCGAGCTGTGCCGCCGTACCGAAGTCGGTGAGCGCCTCGCTCCACCTGTGGCCTCGTACGTGCTCCGCCCCCCGGTCCGCGTGGGCCTGGGCCAGGGGGGCGGAGCGCGCGCGGTGCGCGGGAGTGTCGTCGGGCCAGAGGCCGAAGTCGAAGAGGCGGGCGGTGTCGGCGGCGAGGAGGTCGGCGCCGCGACCGTGGTGGACGAGGTGCCAGGCGGCATCGAGGAGGGAGATCAGGGCGTGCGGCCCGGCGTCCGTGGGGATGGCGGAGAGGACGATCGCACCGTCCGCACACTCGGCCTCCCAAGCCGTGTGCCAGGCGGCGAGGACGTCTCGTCCGGCCCGGGCGTCCAGGGCGCGCAGCAGTTCGGCGATGCGTCCCCGCAGCTGGCCGAGGGCCTGCTCCCAGAGGGCGTCGGGCAGGGGCTCGCCCCGCTGTCCGGTGAGCAGTGCCCGGAAGCCGCCCGGGTCGTCCGCGTCCAGGAGATATGCCCACAGCACGATCACGACCGCCGCGTTCCCGGCGTCCGCGTGCTGGTCCTCCCGCGCCAGCTCGCGGAGGGCGTGCACGGCGAGGAAGTGGACGACCCCGGCCTCCGCCCCGTCGGGCACGTCCGGGCACAGCTGGACCACCTTCGGCCAGTTCCCGGCTCGTGCGGCCATCGCCGCGAGGAGGATGGCGTACCGGGTGTCGGCCGGACTGGTCTCAGGTGCGCCGAACTCGCTCCGGAGTCGCTGGAGAAGCGGCCGTACGACGTCGAACTCGCCCCTCAGGAAGGCCTGCTCGGCGGCGGCCAGCAGGGATTCCGCCGTGACCTCCCGGCCGGTTCCCCTGGTCTCGCCCACCCGCACGCGCTGTCGCCCCCCTCGCTTCCCCGTGACAAGTTCCACCGTAAGGAAGTGTGTTGGCGGTGTCAACGCGCTCCGGGCGGGGTAGTCGACCTTGGCCGGATCTCGCCTCGAAGGGGCTTCCGCTCAGGTGCGGCGGTCGCCTCGCAGCAGGGGAGATGTCGGAGCGGGTGCCTCAGGACGGCCCGGACAGCCTTGCCGCCGGGCGGGTGAAGAACCGTCTCCCGGCGGTCGGCGAGCGCGGCGACGAGCATGAGGCCGTGACCACCGGTGGAGAACGGCCGGCGCTCGCGGGAGGGGCGGGGGAGGCACTCCCCGCGGGCGTCGGTGACCTCCACGCGGAGCAGTCCGGTCTCCGGCTCGAAGTGGAGCGTCAGCCGGAAGCCTCGGCCGGGCACGCGCCCGTGGACAACGGCGTTGGCGGCCAGCTTCGTGACGACCGGCTCAGCACGCTCCGTGGGGTCCTGGGAAGCGGGGAGGAGACGGCGAGCAGCCGGGCGAGCCGCGCCCCGCGGTGAGTCGACGACAGGAGCGGGGCGAAGCTGCAGGCCGACGGGGCCAGCTGGGGAACGATCTGGTTCATGACGCCAGAGTGGCGTCCGGTCACGCCCCGGGGCGAGGGCCGGCCCTCGTACGCGGAGTCGGCGGACGGTGCGCGGAGCGGCCCGCCACGCTGAGTCGTGCAGTCGAGCGACATGCGCGCACCGGCGCGGACGCGGCACGGAGGAAAGGGACGGCGGATGAGCCTCGCTGAGGAGGAGATGGCGGGGCCGTCGTTACCCGGACGGCACCGGCGGGGAATGGGCGCGGGAACCCCGTCCGTCCGACAGTCTGCGCACGTTCGGCGCGGTCGTCCAGGCCCTGCGCGAGCACGTGGGCCGCAGTCGGGCGGGCCTCGCCGCCCTCGTCCGCTGCTCCAAGCACACCGTGGAACCGGGCGAACTGGGCCGCCGCATGCCCGACGAGGCGTTCATCGACCGCGCGGAGGAAGCCCTCGGCAACACGGGCACCCTGAAGCGGGCCGCCCGCCACCTCAGCCGCGGCGAGGCCGGCCTTGCCGCCTGGTTCCGCCGCTGGGCCCGGCTCGAACGGGAAGCGGTCAGCCTGTGCACGTAGGAGTGCCGGCTGGTGCCGAGGCTGCTGCAGTCGGAGGCGTATGCGCGGGCGGTGTTCGACAACAGCATCCCGCTGCTAACCGGCGAGCAGACCGAGGACCAGCTCACCGCCCGGATGGAGCGGCAGCGGATGCGGGAACGGCCGATCGTACCGTTCAGCTTCATCGTGGAGGAGCACGTGTTCCGACGCCGGCCGGACGGGGCGGAGGCGCATGCGAGCATGCTGGACCACGCCCTCGAGCGGACCGCTCCGCGCAACGTGACGTTTCAGGTGGCGCCGATGAATCTGGAGTTCCACGGGTGCTTGGACGGGCCGGTGCAGCTGCTGGAGACTCCGGACGGCCGACGGCTCGGATACTCCGAAGGGCAGCGGAACGGGCGTCTGATCTCCGACACGAAAGCAGTACGACGGAACTCGCCTGGTGCAAGTCCAGCCACAGCGGCAACCAGGACGACAGCTGCGTGGAGATCGCGGACGCCGAACAGGCTTTTCACGTGCGGGACTCCAAGGACCTGACCCACCCGGCCTTCGCCGTGGCGCGCGGAGTGGGAGCCCTTCGTGAGGTTCGTGGCGGGGAACTGACCGACGGAACGACCGGTGTGCCGCTGCCGCAGCGGCACACCGGCTCTTATCCGGCCGAGCGTGTCGCGTCTCGGGGTCAGTTGGCGAGTGTGGTGCGTTCCACGTGGGCGAGCCTCACGGTGGCGATGTCCGAGAGCTCGCTGTCGCCTTCGAGCGTCGAGTACTCGTTGAACTCGCCCTCGTCGGAATCCGTCTTGCCGGGGGCCAGATGGCGAGCCGCGATGTACGTCTGGCCGAGGAAGTTCCCGTCCTCGTCGAAGGCATTGACCACGGCGGAGTAGTTGGCGAGATCGTCGCCCTCGTTCTTGACCTTGTACTTGAAGGTGTACGTGGTATCCGTGTCGCAGTCGTTGTAGCTGAAGCTGTCGGAGTCGTCGCAGTCGCTGTCGGCGCCCCCCTCGGTCAGCTCGCCGCCGGATATCTCGACGTGGTCCAGCGGCCCGGCCGAGTCGGCGGCGCCGTTGCTTCCCCACCAGAAGCCGGCGGCACCGGTGAGCAGGGCGGCGCAGAGCGCGACCGCGATGAAGGGTGCCTTCGCGAGGCGGCGTTGTGCCGTGGGTGCCGGAGCCGGGACGGGTGGAGGCGTGGTGGGCGCGGGCGGCAGCTGGGTGGGGACGAAGGACGTCGGCTCGGCGGGCTTGTCGTCCCCCGGGGCCGGTCTGCCGGTCATGTCGGTCATGGTCAAGTCCTCTGGTGGTCGAAACAGACGAGGGTGGTGGACGGAAGTGCTTGTACGAGTGCGGCAGTCACGTGATGGGGTTGGCCCGGAGGCGCGACAGGCGGCCCTCACGGTGTGGCCCGGGCCGGAGTGGGTGGTGTCTAGGAGGGCGACCGTGCAGGGAGCGCCCTGTCGAGCGTCCAGCCCACGAGGTTGAACTGGTGGACGAGCGAACTCATCGCGGCTTCGAGGGGAGTGCACGGCGGGAGATCCTCCGGGCCCATGACCTCCACGGTGGCCCACTCGCCGGTGGCGTACCTCGTCGCCACGTGAGTGCTGCGGTCACTGGGGCCTGCCACCTCGTTCTGGGCGGCGGAGAGGAGAAGACATGCGGCCTCTCGGCTGGGTGAGGGCGGGCCGTCGATCGTCGGAGGCTCTTCGTGGGGAAAAGTGAAGAGCACCTCGTCCTCAGAGATCAGGCGCGCCTCATACGGGTGCTTTTCGGTGTCCTGACCCGCTGACAGGTCCAGAACCCTCCTGAGCGTGTCGAAGAGCTCCATACCCAGATCGGGGTCGGGCATCTGCTGCCACAGTGGAGTGGCGCACCGCGCTCTGACCTCATCGCGGTCACGCAGGGCGAGTGCGTGAAGGATCTCCTCCGGGGTGCGGCCTTCCGCGCGGCACAAGGTGCGCAGGACATCGTGCGCCGTGGCTCCGTTACCGCAAGGCCATGCCAGAACCCACGTGGCGAGGTCGTGAACGGGGCAGGAGGGGGCGTCCACGAGGGAGCCCTCATCGCCGTCGCAGTACGGACAGAGGTCTCGTGCGACTTCTTGGCGGTACCAGATGGTGCGCGGACCGTCACCGAGGTTCCGCCGCCAGCCCTTGGACTCCAGGTACGCCTCGATGACGACGGAGCCATGGGAGCGGAACGCGGCGGCCTGGGCATCCGATAACTCGTGAATCATGTGTTTCATTCTCCAGAGGGAGGGGCCATGGCGGGGGCGTTTGCCTTTACGGGGCGTCCTCCTCGGGGCCGTCGTCCTGGTAGGACACCAGCGCGGCCGGCATCGGCAGCCCGTACTTCTCGCACAGGAAGCGAGTCTGGCAGTACCGCTGGGCCTCGGAGGCCACGCGGCCGAGAACGGCGGCGTTCAGACCGGCGCTGATGACGACGCCGACGAACGGCACGACCTTGGCGACGCTCTTGACCGACACCTTGGAGCCCGCCGGGCTCAGGTGCTGCATCAACTTCTCCAGAGCGGCGGCGAGTTTGTGGTCGGCGCGGAGCTTGTCCGACCAGTTCACGCGCCCCTTGAGCGCCTGAGCCGCCTGGGCGGTCTTGTTCAGCGGCTCGGCCTTGGCCACCTGCGCCATGAAGGACTGGTGCACCAGGCGCTGGATGAAGAGCTGCTCGTCGGGGTCCTTGGCGTCGTAGCCGTACGAGTACGCGATGCGCGAGGCGATCGACGCGCTCAGGACCTGGATCACGAGGATGTCCGCCGTCATCGCGGCGGGGATGCCGGCGACGGGAACCATCGCCAGCAGGCCCATGGCCCCGCCCTCGAACGCGCCGGCGGTCCGCCACTTCATCGTGTTGGCGCTCAGCAGCCGGTCGCAGGCCTTGAGGTCCTGCTCCCGCAGTTCGGTGAAGCTGTCGATGTCGAGCCCCCGCTTACGGGCGAGCTTCTCGACGGTCTTCGGGTCGTTGAGCTCCAACGCCCAGTCGTTGACCAGGTCGAGCAGCGCCGTCGCCCCCGCGACCGCCGGCCGCAGGGCCGCGTCGGAGAGCGCGTCGCCCGCACGGCGCATCGGCTTCTTGACCGCCTCCGGCACGGCCTCCTTGACCCGACGCCCCGCGTTTCCCGTGGCCTCCCCGGTGCGATCGAGCGCGTTGCTCGCCCACTTCGGCAGACCACGGCGGTTGTTGCGGCGCTCCCAGTGCTCGTTGAGGGCTTTCCAGACCTGCTCCTCGTACGCGCTCATCGAGGGCGGGAGCTCGGACAACGAGGCCGCGTGAGTGCTCAAGGGGTTCTCCGTTTCGACGGTGACGGCAGTTTTCAGGGCACGGCGACCGGCACGGGGGTGAAACCGTGCGGTGGGGGGTGTTGTCCGTGGGAGGACCCGGGGCGGCTGTGGAGGAGGCCGCCCCGGGGGTGGGTCAGTTGCTGTGGCGGGGCCCCTGGCCGGGGGGCGGGGTGAGGGCGGACCGGTAGCCGGTCAGGCCCTCGGCGGCCATGCGGTCGTACTCGGCGAGGATGAGGTTCTTGGTGCGGTACTCGCCGTGCACCTTCACGTCGTTGTCCCGGGTGACGTTGAAGGTGTCGAGGATGTAGGCAGTGTCCTCACGGGTGATCCCGTAGAGGTGGAAGAACAGGGCGTCCAGCTCGGCCCGGATGACGGCACGGCGGTCGGTGTCCCAGATGAAGGGGGCGCCGGTGTCGCCGAGATCGCGGGCGAAGGGGGCCATGTCGGCTGCGGTGTAGGTGAGTTCGAGGACGCGGGGGGTGATGAACTCCGCGTGGGGGGCGAGCTGGTCGGGGGTGGGGACCGGCATCTGCTGCATGTAGCCGTAGGTGAGGTGTGTACCGCCGATCTTCTGGCGGACGGCGTAGTCGCAGGCCATGGAGGACCAGACGGCGGAGAGCAGAGGGGCATGGTCCGGCGAAGCGGGGAAGGCCAAAGGATAGGGGTGGCCGAAACCGTGGGCCGGAGCAGCTGCCGCGATCAGCGTGCGCTCATCGCTCGCGCGGCAGATATCACGCCATCCGAAGACCCACTCCCGGTCCCATCCCTTGGCGGCCAGACGACTGTAGACGCCCGGCTCCAGGATCGGCTTGCCGTTCTTGTCGACCTCGCCGGTCGGAACATCCTGCTCCGGCACCCAGTAGCGCGGCAGCGGTACGGCGGAGACGTCCTGGTGCTGCTCCACGGTGAAGCGCGGGAGGGTGCCCACGGCGAGCTGCTTCTCCGTGGCGTTCTCGTAGGTGGAGAAGCGGTGGTCGTAATGGTGGAGTATTTTCGCCTCGTACAACGGGAGCAGGCGCTCCTCACCACGGGTGAGGACGTTGCCGACGAGGCTCCAGTCGGCCTTGAGGAGATCGTCGAGCGTCTCGTTGTTCTGAGCGGCGGGGCGGAACAGGTGGGAGTCGTTCGACATGTGGAACATGGTCATGAACGAGACGTTCCAGGGGTTCCCGTCCGACTTCTTCGTCTGGTCGATCAGTACCGGCACGCGGCGGTAGATCCCCAGTGTGATCTCGGCGTCCCTGCGGCTCCGGAACACCGGGCACGTTCCGGTGTTCGGGTTGAGGAGCTGAATGTCGCGGCCCGTCAGGTGATAGGAACGCTCGGAGATCTGCTCGGTCTGGCGTACCCGGAAGGCGATGGAGATCGGGGCATCAGGAGAACCGGAGCCTGCCATGCAGAACAGGGCGAAGTTCACGCTGTGGTGGACGCCGGGGAAGACCTTGTCCTCGTTCTCGAAGCCGTACAGCGCGACGAGGCGGCCCTTGGTGACCAGGTCCTTGAAGAAGAACTGTGTCGTCGCATCCGTAGCGATCCCCGTAGGGACGATCACCCCCGTCCGCCCCCGAGGCCCCGTCAGCACCCGGTCCATCTCCGTGAACACGGCGTACGTGTTGATGTCACCGCGCCCCGTCAGCGGGAACCGGTCGCTGACGCGCAAGAAGTGGCTCTCGCCCTCAGACCGCCGCTTCGCGGCCTCGAACTCCGCGTACAGCCGCTCCCCATCGCGGTCATTCTTCAACTCCGCGATGAGCCGCTTCCGTGCGGCCGCGTTTGTGGCCCCGGAGATCCGCGGGTCCCGCTGTGCGAAGAACTCCTGCTCCTGGAGCTTCACCCGCTCCCACGGCGGATTCCCCACCACCGCGTCGAACCCGCCGGCCCACCCCGTCCCCGCCTGCACACCCGCCCCCGACTCCGGGACGGCGAACACCTCCGGGAACTCCAGGTGCCAGTGGAAGAACCGGTACTGGTCCCGCAGCTTCAGGATCTCCTCGTGGGTCGCGTCCGGCACCGAGGACTGGTCGCGGCCCCGCAGGGCGCGGAAGACCTGGTCCGTCGGCGCCTCCGGCGCCCCCGCGTGCTTGGGCCACACGAAGGCGGCGCACCAGGCGTCGGCGGCGTGGAGGTCCTGGACGTACGAGGTCGACTCGGTGTACTCGCGGTAGGCGGACTCCTGCTCCCGCACCTGCTCCAGGAGCTTGGAGGGGGCCCTGGTGATCAGGGACAGCTCGGCGGCGTACCGTTCGTTCCCCGGCAGCGGCTCCGTGTCGAACAGGAGCTCGTCCTGGCCGCCCCGCTGCGCCTTGTTGCGCTTCACGAGCGCGGACGCGTGCTTCCGGTCGTCGCCCTCGATGGGCTTGAACGCGTCGTCGGGGATGCCGCCCGCGAGGAGCTTCGGGGTCGCGCCGATCAGGCCGTTGCCCCACTTCACGTGGGCGTCGAGGAAGGCGAGGGCCGTGCCCTGCTCCATGGCCTCCAGCCACAGGGAGACCTTTGCCAGCTCCACGGCCATCGGGTTGAGGTCGACGCCGTAGATGCAGCGGGCGACGACCTCGCGCAGGGCGTGCCGCATGGCGGCCTCGGTCGGCTCCGGGTTGTGCTCCCGTACCGAGGCGACCCGCTTGGCGATCCGCCGGGCCGACGCGACGAGGAAGTGGCCGGAGCCGCACGCCGGATCGCAGACCGTGAGGGACAGCAGCTCCTCGACGATGTCCTCGGCCGGGTCGGGGCGGCCGGCGGCGGTGGCCCGCTGCTCGCCCCGCTTCACGGCGTCGTCCAGGACCGGGTCCAGCGTCGTGTCGAGCAGGCACTCGATCAGCGAGGACGGGGTGTAGTAACTGCCCGTTGTCTTGCGACTGTTCCCCGCCACCTCCACCAGCTCGAAGCTGCGGTCCGCCGCCGAGTGCTTCGGTTCCAGTTCGAGCAGGGACTCGTACACCGAGCCCAGCTCCTCGGCGTCCAGGTGCCGGTAGTCCACCGGCCGCCAGCGGCGCGCACCCGGGTCGCGGACCTGGGCGAGGTGCCGTACGGCGGAGAGCAGCGACTCGTTGGACAGCTTCAGGCCGTCGAGCGGGGCGTCGGCGTCCGTGCGGGAGAACAGGCCGCCGAGGCCGGGCAGGGCCAGCTCGGGGCGGCCGCCCTCCGTGCCGAGGGCTTCGAGGACGATGCGGAGGGCCTCGTACTGGTCGCCGTGGGCCGTGCCCTGGCGGCGGCGGGCGCGCTCGCGCAGGCGGGCGGAGGAGAAGTACCGCTCGTACGCCTCCCGCGCCCGCGCGTCGGCCTTCGGGTCGAGCAGCGCGTCCCGGTCCTCGGCGACGAAGACGAAAAGCAGCCGGTAGACCAGGCGCAGCAGGGCGTCCCGGAGTGCCTTCGGGTCGGTGTCCTCGCGCAGCGCGGAGTTGTCGGGGTGGCGCAGGAAGCCGGTGCCGAGGACCGTGAGGGCGTTCTGGACGCCCAGGCGCAGCTGGTCCAGGGCGCGGGTGCCGGAGGTGACGGCCTCGGCGCGCCACTTCTCCAGCCAGCACCCCGATGCCGCCGTCCCCTCGGGTACGGCGAAGCGGGAGGCGTGCAGGAGGCTGTACAGGAGGACGAACTCGCTGAACAGCTCTCCGTCGAAGAGGGCTTCCAGGTCGAAGTCGACGTAGGCGGCGGTGGAGAAGGACGACGAGTCGCGCAGCAGCCGCAGCCGGCGGCCGTTGGTGACGACCGCCCACAGGTGGGCCTCGGTGCGGTTCAGACAGTCCTGGACCATCGACTGGGGCGGGACCTGGCCGGGCGCCGGGCGCTTGTCGAGCTCCTGGTTCCAGGGAACCTGGTGGACGAGGGCCGGGCCGTGGCGGTGGGAGACCGGGAAGCGCTTCTCCGGGTCGGAGTCCGCCGGGACGCCGGCCGCGCCGACCTCGGTCAGCGCGCCGAAGTCCAGCTTGCGGAAGAGCTGCGCCAGCCAGTCCGTGCCGGCGCGGCCCGTCGGGTCGGCGGCGGGCGCGCCGGTCGCCGGGTCCGGGGGCAGGGCGGCGCGCAGGTCGCGCCAGAGTGGCTTCAGGTACTCCCAGGCGCGCTCGGCCTCGTTCCGTACCGGCACCGCGGCCGGCAGGCCGTAGTCGGCGGGCTTGGTGCCCGGCAGGTTCCGGGCCTCCGCGATGCGCAGCAGCATGTCGGAGGGGAGCAGGCCGCCGACCGGGGTGACGGCGGTGAAGGCCAGGGCGTTGCGGGTGGCGGCGGACATCAGGCTTCGGCTCCGGACACGGTGGGGGCGGACGCGACGGGGGGAAGGTAGAGGTACACGCCGAGGACGTCGGCGGGCTCCTGCGGGACGACCTTCAGGCCGCGGACGATCTCCTCGTTCGCCTTGCGGACCCGACGGTGCGAGGCGTCGAGCTCGGCGGCGAGCCGGGTGCCGTACGCGGTGAGGTGTCCGGCCAGGTCGGGCAGGCCGGCGAGGTCCTTGGCGATGTGGTTGCGGGCGGCCTGCTCGTGCGTACTGGCCGTCGCCCCGGCCTTCAGGAGGGCGGCCGCGGCGTCGTCGTCCAGCCAGCGGGCACGCGCCGGCACGCCCTCGTACGCGAGGAGCCGGGCATCCTCCGCGACCAGCTGCCGCTCGCCCGTGCGGGACGGCAGCGTCAGGTGGAAGCGGTAGCGGACCAGGAGGAGCGTGGTGCGGACCTTCACCGCGTTCGTGGTGACCACGCCGCAGCGGCGGGCCGGGCGGGGGCCGGGGGTGTTCGCGTCGAGCGCCGAGTCCAGGACGTACGCGGCGACGGCGCCGATCGCCGGATCCGTACGGACCAGGGCCACCTCGCCGCGGGCGATCGCCGGACTCGTACGGAACGGGATCTCCCGGTCCTCCTCCACGATCCGCCCGCCGAGCGTGGCGGCGAGCGCGTCCCGCAGACCGGCCGGGGTGCCGCCGGTCTGGACGGTGAAGTCGCCGGTGCCGTCGCGCGGGTCGCGGACCAGGGCGTCCAGGTCGCGCAGCGCGTCCAGGGCGAAGCCGCGGACCTCGTCGGCGCCGCCGAGCGCGGCCCGCACGGCTGCGACCTCGCGGGCCACCTCCTCCGGGTGGATCGCGCGCTGGGCGTACTTGGACCGGGACGTCTTCTCGCGCTCGGCGGCCGAGTTCCACTCGCGCTCGATGCGGTCGAAGGACTCCTGGTGGCCGTCCAGGTCGAACAGGCTCTCCTGGCTGCCCTGCCGGCCGTGCAGCAGCAGCCACTCCACCACCGCGTCCGTGACGCCGGACGCGGTCTCGTCGGGGACGGAGACCGAGATGCCCAGGTCCTTCAGGATCTGCCGGTGCTTCTTGAACAGCACCTCCAGGACCTTGCCGTCGATGCCGTTGTCCTCGCCGTACATGGTGATGACGCGGACCTGGTCACGCTTCTGCCCGTACCGGTCGACACGGCCCTCCCGCTGGTCGTGCCGGGTCGGGTTCCACGCCAGGTCGTAGTGGACGACGGCGTCGAAGTGGTGCTGGAGGTTGACGCCTTCGGAGAGGCAGTCGGTGGCGATCAGGACCCGGCGGACCGCCGGGTCGCCGGCATCCTCGGGAGCACCGGCGGCGAGCTGCTCGATCCGCTCCAGGCGCTGCTGCGGGGAGAGCGTGCCGGTCACCGCGGCGATCCGGGTCTTCTTGCCGAGCTTCCCCTCCAGCTGCGCGGCCAGGTACTCGGCGGTGGGGATGTAGCGGCAGAAGACGATCGGGTGGTAGCCGTCCGCGATCAGGCCCTTCAGGTGCCGGGTGAGCGCCTTCAGCTTCGCGTCCTCGGCCGGGCCGGTCAGCGCGGCGGCCCGCTCGGACAGTTCGAGGAGCCTGGCGCCGGCCTCCTCCGACTCGGCGGCGCCCGGGGCGACGTCCATGCCCTCCATGCGGTCGTTCTCGGCGGAGTCGGAGGCCACCGGGGCGCCCAGGGCGTCCGCCTCCTGGGCGGTGCGGGCGGCGGCCGACTCGGAGCGGGTCTTCAGGGTCTGCGCGGCGGCGGCCGGCGAGGACACCATCGACCGCAGCAGGGCGATCACCGACCACCAGGCGATCCGCGCCTCCCGCTTGCCCTGCTCGCCGGCGGCCGCCACCCGGTCCCGGGCGTAGGCGATGGCGTCGTCGAGGAGCGCCCGGTAGGCCGGCGTCAGCTTGTACGGCTCGTCCTTCGTCCAGCGGTCCGACGGGAACGCGGTCCGCTCCGCGAGGGAGTCGTCGACGAGGCCGTCCTCCTTGGTGAGGTACTCGCGGACGTCGGCGCGCTTGCGGGCCACGAAGTGCTCCGCCAGCTTCGCTCGCCCCGCCGGGGACTCCAGGTCGAGCGTGGCCAGCTCCGGCCGCACCAGGCCGAGCAGGTTGCGGAACGCGGACTCCTTGCCGGAGTGCGGGGTCGCCGTCAGGAGCAGCAGGTGTCGGTCCTCCTGGGCCGACACGCGGCGCAGCAGCTCGTACCGCAGCTGGTTCGCCGCCGACGTACCGCTCTGCGCGGTGTCGTCCGCCGCGACGCAGGAGTGCGCCTCGTCGACGATCACCAGGTCGGGGCAGTGCCGGACGAAGTCCTCGCGGTGCCGGGTCGACTTGATGAAGTCCGTCGAGATGATCGTGTACGGATGCTTGTCGAAGAGGGACTGGCCCAGTTCGAGGCCCCGTTCCAGCCGCGATACCGTGGAGGCCAGGACCAGTTCGGCGTCGATGCCGAACTTCTCCCGCAGCTCGGCCTGCCACTGCTCGGCCAGCGCGGGGGAGCACAGCACGGCGAGCCGGGTCGCCTCGCCCTGCGCCAGGAGCTCCTTGGCGATCAGGCCGGCCTCGACCGTCTTGCCGATGCCGACGTCGTCGGAGATCAGCAGCCGGACCGTGCGCTGCCGCAGCGCCATGAGGAGCGGCACCAGCTGGTAGGCCCGGGGCTCCACGGCGATCGACGCCAGCGAACGGAACGGTCCCGCGCCCGAACGGAACCCGATGCGCAGCGCCGTCCGCAGCAGGCCGGCGGCCCGCTGGTCGCCCAGGTCGGTCGCGGACGGCGCCGCGAACTCCGCCGGACGGACCTCCTCGAAGGCGGGGAAGACGGCCGCGACGTCGTCCTCGCTCCCACCCAGCGGGCGCAGCACCAGCATGTCGGGGGCGCTCTCCGGAAGCACCACCCATTCCCGGCCACGGGCGGCGACCAGGGAGCCGGCTGTGTACGTGAGGCTCATGAGTTGTCTCAGTTCCTTGGGGTCGAGAAGGGGCGCGGCGGTCAGCGCAGGTGGAAGTAGGCGGCGTTGAGCGAGGTGATGGCGTCCCAGTCCGCGTCCGCGGGGAAGCGCAGGACGTCCCAGCCGGCGTCCTCCAGGCGGTAGCCGGCCTCGACGTCGCGCGTCGAGTCGGCCGTACGCCCCGGGGCGTCGACGAACACGGCGAGGTGGGCGCCGTCCAGGCGGAAGACGAGGTCCGGGCGGGCCGCCGCCTCCGGGACGAGGACGTCGACCTCGTCCGGCAGCCGGAAGCCCTTCGCCCGCAGCCAGCCGAGCAGATCGCCCTGCGCGACCAGTGCCCCCAGATCCGTCTCCAGGGGGGTCGGAGTCGCCTCCGGAACAGCCGACGGGGCCGCTGCCGGGTTCTCCGTGCGGGCGGGGGCCGCCGGGGCCAGCCTGCGGAACTGCTCGCTGCGGGACTCGCCCCGGTCCTCCCGCTCGGTGCGGGCACCGGCCAGGCGCAGCAGCAGTGGCCGGGCGCTGTGCCGGCTCAGCCGGCGGTGGTGCGTCTGGTTGCCGTAGGTCAGCAGACAGGCGTAGCAGCCGCGGGCGCACTCCTCGTCGGGCGACGGGCCGCCCTCGTCCTCGCCGGTGTCCGGGTCGAAGTGGCAGATCTCCAGGGCCGTCCGGGCCGCCTCGGCGAGGGCGTCCTTGTCGTGCTGGAGGCGCCGCAGCACGCCGGCGCCGCCCTCGGCCGCCTCCATGAAGAGGATCCGCCGCCGGGGACCGTCGTCCGGAGGCAGCAGCTCCGCCGTCAGCTCGGAGTCCTCCAGCTCGAACGCCGCCTCGATGCCCCGCTCCAGGGCGTACAGGAACGACAGGGCGATCGCCTCGGGCTGCGGTTCGTCCAGGGTCACCACGAGGATGTTGCGGCGGTCCTCCACATAGGGCAGGACGCGCTTCTTGCGGCGCTTCTCGTTCCCGTCCTCATCGACCACCGGCATGCCGGTGCCCTCGATGGCGTCCGCGGCGGCCCGGTCGTTCAGCCAGCGGCCGTCGCCCAGGTCCAGCCAGTAGCCGTCCGGCTCGCCCTCCTTGTCGCGGACCCGGCCCAGGTTCGTGATCCGGACCGTCGCCGAGTCGCCGTAGTCCAGGTCGAGCACGGGCGCGCCCTCGGCGTCGGAGACGTGCGCGGTGAGCCGCCCCTTGCGGACGCCGTGGTCCTGGAAGGCGTACGAGGTCTCCAGGCGGAAACCTGCCCGGCGTCGCTCCTCCTCGTCGGAGGAGATCCGCTCGCGCGGCGTCGTGTACACCGTGTGCAGGTGCAGCAGCCCGGTGCGCTTGCCGCGCAGCGACTCGCCGCACATACCGCAGACGTCCGCGCCGACCTTGACCGCGTAGTGGTAGCCGCAGCCGTCGCAGCGCCGCGCCTCCGCCGTCGCCAGATCGCCCGAGGCGTCCGGCGGCAGCTGCACGCGGGTCACCTGGTAGCGGGCGCCCTCGTGGTAGATGAGCGCGCCCGGGCCGAACTCGCGGATCGCGAGGAAGCGGGGACGCTGGAGGTAGTCGCCGTCCGCGTTGCGGCGGTTCCCGGAACGCGGGATGTACGCGGCCAGCGGCAGCCGGGGGAAGCTGTAGCCGGGCAGGAAGCCCTCGGACGCCAGGTAGCGGTACGGGTTGAAGTCGCTCATCACCGATTTGCTGTCGGACGAGCGGTTCAGCAGCAGGTTCGTCTGCGTCTCCGCCTCCCGGCGGCGCGTCCGCGCCCGGCTCTGCTCGCCCTGCGAGAGGGTGTGGTCGACGACCCGCTTGTTCTGCTCGTACTGGTCGATGACCGCAGCCCGGAACAGCTGGCGCCACCGGTCGAACGACTCGTCGAAGCGGTGCGGGGCCCGCTCGATCCGGTCCTCGATCCACTCGTCGTACCACCAGGTGGTGGCGGTGAGGTCCGCCATCAGCGGGGAGAGGACGGTGCGGGCGGCGTCGACCGCCCGTCGGCGGGCGTCCTCGTCCAGGGACCGGTCGCGGATGCGGTCGACCAGCGGCAGCGGCATGTGCGGATCGGGCCGGTCCTCGCCATCCGGGTCGTAGGCGACGTCGACGACGTCCGGGATCGAGGTGCCCAGCTTCATCTCCGTCTCCGCCAGCCAGATGGCCTGGAGGTGCGAGCGGACCAGGTCCTCGTTGGCGAGGTCCAGCCGGGGCGGCGCCACCTGGCCGGCCACCATGTCCTGGGAACGGCGGAAGTAGTACTGGTCGTGGCTGTTGCCCGTGGCGCAGTACGTGGCCACCAGGGCGGGTTGACCGGAACGGCCCGCCCGGCCCGAGCGCTGCGCGTAGTTCGCCGGTGTCGGCGGCACGTTCCGCATCAGGACGGCGTTGAGCGAGGAGATGTCCACGCCCAGTTCCATCGTCGGCGAGCAGTACAGCAGCGGCAGTTCGGCCGTGCGGAAGTCCCGCTCCCGGTCCAGCCGGTCCTCCGGCGGGACCTGGGCGGTGTGCTCCCGGGCGAACAGGCCGGCCAGCTCGGCCGCCGCCGTCCGGTACAGGTCGCGGAAGAACGGGTTGACGCGGGGCCCCTCGCCCTGGTTGTACGTACGGGCCAGCGGGTCGACCGCACCGCGCTCGCCGTCCCCGGCGTACCAGACGAGCGCGGCCGCCGACACCCGGTAGCCGGTCCGCTTCCGCTCCGCCTGGCGGCGGAAGACGGGGCCCGAACGCTCGGGCGTCGCGTCCACCTCGTGGACCAGCTCCGCCTCCACCAGCACCTTCAGCAGGTCCTCGATGACGCTCTGGACGTCGTCTAGGGGCAGATCGCGCAGCTCGGGCACGTTCCGCCGGAGGTACTTGCCGAACTTGCCGCGGGCCGACAGGAAGAGCGCGGACCGTTCCATGCCGGGCTTCGAGCCGTACGGATAGGCGGTGCCGACGGTGGGCCGGTCGCTCTCGCCCAGCACCCACGGGCCGGTCAGACGCTCCTCACTCGCCTTCTGGAGCGTGTCGAAGTCGTCACGGAAGTACTGCACGTCGATGGCGAGGGCCCGCCGCATGTGGTCGAGGAGCGTCCGGGCGACCTCCTCGCGCAGTGCGGGATCGGCCTCGCGCAGCACGGCGTGCGCGGACTGCCAGCGGCCCGGCTCCGCGGCGACCCAGCCCAGGTCCTCGTAGTCGATGCGCAGGAGCCCCGTCTGCTCCAGGTTCGGCATCGTGATGCGCCAGCCGCGCTCCAGATCACGGTAGAGCCGGTACCCCACGACGTCGCGGAACGCCTTCGTCGCCCGGCGCTCCAGCGACGGCGGCAGCGACGCCGATCCCGTGTACTCGCGCGGCGACAGGCCCATCACGGCGGTCACCGCCTCGGCGAGGTCGTCGTGGTGCAGCCCCTCCTCGCCGGCCCGGACCGCCGCCTGGTACAGGGCGCCGCGCAACTGGGTCACCTGCGCGAAGTCGTTGAAGTGACCGGCCTGGAGCGAGGCGTCCTGCCGGTTGTCGACGAAGGAGAGCAGCTTCCGCGCCTCCTTGCCGAGCCCCTCCTCGGGCACGGCCCGCAGGGACTTCACGATCGACGCGGAGATCAGGGAGGTGGCCGAGGAACGCCCCTCCTGGTCCAGGGTGGCCAGCTTGGCGAAGTCCCGGCCGCGGGTCTGCTCGTACGAGACCTGGCAGTGCACGCAGAAGAGGAAGGGCGCCGGGACGAACGCCGCCGTCACCCCCTCGCCCGACTCGTTCCCGAACGGGTCCACGACGACGCGCTTCGGCACCCGGGGACGGTACGACTTCTTGACGACGGTCACGCCCTGCGCGTCGGATTCCAGCCACGACTCCGGCAGCCGCCGGTCGTCCACGGCCGTCTGCGGGTCCGCAGGCCACTCGTAGTCCTCGCCGGGCACGCCGATGTACAGGTAGCCCTCGCCGGCCCGGCCGCCCGAGGCGGAGGTGTCCCGGCGCGGTTCGTAACGGAACGAACCGTTCTCCTCGGTGCGCCACACGGTCAGGTACTCCTGCCCGCACTCGCGGCAGAACGCCAGCGGGAACAGCGGCATGCCGCCGCTCTTCGGCTGCTCCAGCTGGTAGGTGCGGGTGAGCGGCCGGCTGAGCGGGTCCTGAAGCGTCGTGTAGACGGTGTCGCCCTTGGAGAGGAACTGGTGCAGCCGGAAGGCGAACAACGGCCGCTCCGTCACCGGGTGCTTCGCCCGGGCGCCCGCCTCCAGGGTGGTGCGGATCGCCTCGGCGACCTGCTCCTCGGGCACCCCGGACTCCGCGGCCAGCTCCGCCGCCGCGTCCTCGACGGTCCCCGGGGCACAGCGGCGCAGTCGGCCCGTGCCCTCCTCGCGCTCCAGACCGAACCGCGACTCCAGCCAGCGGGCCAGCGGGTCCCGCGTGAGCGCGTCGTACGCCAGGGGGGCCGCCGGGACCCGCAGCCGCTCGGCGGGTACGGCCGCCGGGGACTCCTCGGTCGCCCGGATCAGGGTCTCGCCGATGACGCGCTTCGGCAGCACCATCGTGCCGAACAGCCGCCCGGCGACCCGGGCGACCTCGCGCTGCTGCTCCTCCCAGGAGCCCTCGGTGGACATGGTCGCGGAGGTGCCGATGCACTGGAGGGTTTCCGAAGCGCGGCAGGCCTCGCGGACCCGGCGGATCAGGAACGCCACGTCGGCACCCTGCCGTCCCCGGTACGTGTGCAGTTCGTCGAAGACGAGGAACTGCAGCCCTTCGGCCTCGGAGATGAGTCCCGACCGGTCGTCCGGCCGGGTCAGCATCAGCTCCAGCATCACGTAGTTCGTCAGCAGGATGTCCGGCGGGTTCTTGCGCAGCTGCTTCCGCTGCTCGTCGGACTCCTGGCCGGTGTAGCGGGCGAAGGTGACGGGTTCGCGGCCCTCCCCGAAACCGTGGCGCAGGTACTTCTCCAGCTCCATGAGCTGCGAGTTGGCCAGGGCGTTCATCGGGTACACGACGATCGCGCGGACCCTGCCGCCCGCCCGCGGGCCCGCTGCCTCGCGCTCCTTCAGGACGCGGTCCACGATCGGGACGATGTACGACAGGGACTTGCCGGAGCCCGTACCGGTGGTCAGCACGTAGGAGTCGCCCGCCTGGGCGGCCTCGATCGCCTGGCGCTGGTGCAGGTGGAAGGTGAGCGGCCGGCCGTCGGGGCGGCGCGCACCCTCCTTCTTGCCCGCCTGGAAGATCTCCGCGCACCGGGGGTGCAGAAGACCGTCCCTGACGAGATCGGTGACCTGCCCGCCGTCGGCGAAGAACGGATTCAGCGACAGCCACGGGTCGGGCCACTGCGACTTCGCCGCCAGGTCGTCCTCGACGAAGCCCGCGACGCGCGGGTCCCGGATCACCGTCGCACTCTTGGTGAAGTTCTCGTACTCACTGATCAGGTCGGCGTGGATGCCGAAGACGTCCATCGTCTCGGGCAAGCGGGGCGCCTTGCGGGGCACCGGCGCGGGCGCGGCGGCGGCGCGCTCGGGAAGCAGGGCGCGCAGCCGTGCCACCGGGTCCATGACCTGCCAGTGCGGGGCCAGGAGCGCGGCGGTGTCGTCCGGCGCGAGTGCGATCGGGACCAGCACGTCGTGGACCCGGGCGGCGTTCTCGGGCCGGTGCTCGGCGTCCTTCTCCAGGAGGCGCTCCACGAGCCGGACCAGCTCGGAGGGAAGGTCCGGACGGACCAGGGTCAGTCGGGGAGGCTTCTGGTTCTGGTGCTGCTCGCAGAGGTCGTACGGGGTGCGAGCGGTGAACGGGGGCTGCCCGATGAGCAGTTCGTACAGGATGCAGCCGAGCGCGTAGAGGTCGGCGAGGCCGGAGACCCGCTCGGCGCGGAACTGTTCCGGTGCCATGTAGCGGGCCGTGCCGACGCCGACCCCGGTGCTGGTCAGCCGCGTCTGGTCAGGGTCGTCGACGATCGACCCCATGCCGAAGTCGAGGACCTTGACGGTGCCGTCGCCGGTCAGCATCACGTTGGCCGGCTTCAGGTCGCGGTGGACGACCCCCGCCGTGTGCGCGGCGGCGAGACCGGAGGCGATCTGCGCCCCGATGGCGGCGGCCCAGGAGACGGGCAGCTGCGGCTCCTCGTCGATGAGATCGGCGAGGGGGTGCCCGTCGAGCAGTTCCATGGCCAGGTAGGGCAGCCCGGTGCCGCCGCCGGTGAGGTCCACCCCGCCGTCGATCAGCAGGGTGAGGTTCGGGTGCCCCTGGGAGAGCATGCGCATGATCCGCACCTCGCGGCGGAAGCGGGCGACCTCTTTCCCGTCCCCCGACGCGTCCACGGCGATCCCGGTCCGGCCGCGCAGCACGGTCTTGACTGCCACCTCCTTGAAAGGGGAGCCCGGCACGGCCTGGAGATCCTCGGCGCGGTGTACCTCGCCCATGTTGCCGCGCCCGACGGACCCCGTGATCCGGAAGCGTCCGTCGATGATCTCCAAGCTCACAGCCACTCCCGTTTCACCCGATCGCGCGCAAGGCGGGGCAACCCCGCCGGGAGCGTATATCTTCTCCCGCCGACGTTGACGACGTCAATCCGTTGACGCCGTCAACGCACCTGAAGGGTGTCGGAATTGTCATCTCCGCTGGAGGGGCGTCGCGGGATTGGGCACGCGCCGGTTGAAGACCCACACCCCCTGCGAGTGCGTGGCCCCCATGACCCGTCCGGAGGCCCGCAGCCACGGGTTCGCCCTCTGGAACGGCGCGAAGTTGTCGTTCGAGACGATGATCCCGCCGACCTCTTCGGCAATGCTGATCACCAGCGCGTCGCCCCGGCCCTCGGTGCCGGCCGGGGGCTGCACGACGGTGCCGTCGGCGACGGCGGCCTCCACGAGGGGCCGCTCCTCGGCGGACACGTCGTGGCGCAGGGTGGCGTCGACCACCACGTGGATGTCGCGCTCCGGGTGCTTGAACCGGAGGGACCGAATCGCCGCCTGCAGCGCCGCGAAGCTGGGCCTGCCGCCCGCGGCACGAGGGGGACGGCCGTTCCACGCGAGGTTGGACCCATCGATGACGAGCGGCGCCGAGGCCGGGACCGCACCGCCCGGAAGGGGAGCGGAGGCGGGAGGAGCGGGCTTGGGCGTGCCGGCGCCCGAGTCCCGGGGGCGGGCCTGCTGAGGATGGGTCGGCGTGGTCGAGGGCCGGGTGGCCGGAGTGAGGGCGTGCAGCCGGTCGAGCTCCCTCCGCACCTCCGGCAGCACGTTCCCGTCCCCGAACACCTTCACCTCCTCGTCGAGGACGACCTCGCCGGTCTTCTGCAGGGTCGCCTTCACCGCCAACAGGCCTTCCTTGCTGTAGGTGTACTCCAGGTCGAAGACGCCGTCCTCGACCCGGCACGGCTGGGGGTAGGTCAGGACCAGATCGGTCAGCTTGACGTTGTCCGGGTGGTCGACCTCGCGGTCCGGGTCCCCTTCCCAGACCTCGACAGTCAGCCGGGGGACGTTGTCCTTCGTCGGCTCGTACGACTTCACGCGCTGCTGCGGGAGCCTCTGGTTCCGGTCGATGACGGAGCTGAACCTCCGCCGCCCCTCGCGGTTCGTGGTGACCGTGCCCAGGGCGTGCGTGTTGACCACCCGGATGATGCTCTTCAGCTCGCCGTCCATGGCGGCGGCGCTGATGGCCGCTCCTTCGGCCACGGCCGTCATCGGGTTGCACAGGGCGCTGTCGACGAGTTCGCAGTCGAGCGCCTCCGCGACCGCGGCGCGCACCGCCGGGATCTGGCTGCTGCCGCCGATCATCAGCACCGCCGTGAGGTCCTCCGGCTCGATCCTGGCCTGTTCCAGACACTCCTCCACCGGGTCGAGCGCACGGCTGATGAGGTCCTGGATGGCCTCGGAGAACTCCTCCTGCCCGATCTCGACGGTGACGTCGTCGGGCGTCAGGACGCGGACCGACTCCTGGTGGGAGAGCAGGATCTTGGCCCGCTCGATCTCCAGGGCGAACATCCGCTTCTCGGAGTCGCTCCAGCGTCCGCGCGCCGGTGCCCGGTCGAGGACCATCCGGCGCAGCCGCTCGTCGATCTCCAGGCCGCCGAGGCGGTTCACGCCCCGGCTGGCCTTCTCGTCGAAGAAGCCGTCGTCGTGCAGGAGGAGCGTGGCGTCCATGGTGCCGCCGCCCCAGTCGAAGACCAGGAATTCGCCGTTGGCCTCCATCTCGTGCGCGTACGCGATCGCCGCGGCCGTCGGCTCGTTCAGGAGCGTCCGGACGGTGATGCCCGCGGCGCGCGCTGCCTCGCGCGTCCGGAAGCGGGCCGCTCCGGTCGCGTTGGCGGGGACGGTGACGACGGCCTCGCGGATCTCGGTGGCGGCTTCCTCCTCCGCCGCTCCCGCGATGGCGTGGAAGACTCCGGCGGCCGCGGTGGTCGCGGCGAACCGCTCACCGCCCAGGGTGACGAACGGTTCCTCGCGCAGCATCCGCTTGCACGCCTCGACGGCCTGCTCGGAACGGAGCTTCGCCTCCCAGCCGAACAGCGTGCCCGGCCGCAGGGAACTCGTTCCGACGACCGACGGGTACAGCAGCTCGAACCCTTCGCGCCGCCAGTTCGCGTCCAGGCCCTGTCCGCCGATCTCCAGCACCTCGACGTATTCGCCGTTCCACTGGGCGGCGACCGAATTGGTGGTACCGAAATCGATGCCGGCTGCCGTCATGCTTCCTCCCCGCCCCGCACACCCGCAGGCCCGGCGATGCGCCGCAACTGACCGGCGAGTATGACCTTTCCTGTCAACTCGTCCACATACGCCGGACTCAGCAGCTCGAAGGCGTCCCCCTCGCCCTCGGTCACCACGAACCGGTCGTTCTCCTCGGGCTCCGTCACCCGCAGCAACCGCAGTTCCCGCAGGTGCTCCGTCATCGCCCCCGCGACGGTCTCGCGGCTGTCTCCCGCCCGAGACCAGAGGAGGGCGTCGATCTCGGCGACCCGCCCGGCGAACTGCGCGCGGGTGCGGAACTCGTCCAGGACCGCCCGGCGCACCGCCGCGGTGAGCGCGGCGGCCGGGGGCACCTCGGCCGCCCCGGCGGCCTTCAGCTCCTCCGGCACACGGGCGGCCACCCCCTTGATCACCGTCATGGCGTCGATCGGGTCGGGCCGGGGCGGCGCTTCGGAGGCACTGTTCTCCAGGGGGTGGGCCGGAACGTCCGCACGCTGTTCCCTGCGGCGCTTCAGCCCTCCGGGCTTGTGCGTCGGCGGTGAGTTCTTCGCACCGGACTGTGTCTGGCCGCACGCGGGGCACGGACGGTGCGGACGTTCCCTCTTGGGAATCCTCTTCTTGTTGGGACGCATCAGGCCTGCTCTGCTTCGTTCGGCTGGGGGTGATGGTTCAGGACGACGGCGTGGACGTGGTCACCGCGCGGAATGGTGACGGTCGAGGCGCGGTGCGGTGGTCCGGAAGTCGTCCAGGAGCTCCATGGCGGCACGGGCGCGGATGGCCTCCAACTCACCACCGCTCGTCACCGGGGTGCGGCGCGGCAGGGCCTCCAGCGGAGGCACCAGGTGCCGGGGCGTCTCGGAGGGCATGACGTACCGGGACGGGTCGAGCGGCAACCGGTAGAAGACGTCCCAGCCCGCGTCACCGCGCAGCGCGTCCTGGATGCGCCCCTCGGCCCTGTTCAGCTCCGACTGGGCCTTGGTGTCACCATTGCTCCGCCGGTACATCTCCCGGCAGTGCTCCTCCCACCCGTCGGCCCCGTGCTCCAGGCCGACGTCGAGGAAGGGGTTGCTGAACGGACCGCGGTCGTTTCTGCTCGTCGCCCTCCAGGCGGTGAGCAGCCGGAGGTTGCGTTCGGCCACGACTCCGCCTTGGGCCGCCGCCGCCTCGGCGCTCTCCACGGCGGCGTCGAGGAGCCTGCCCCGCGCGGCGGAGGTCGTGGGCCGCTCGCTCTGCGCCACGGCCGCGTACGCAGCCAGGGCGTGGCCTTCCTGGATCAACTCCGGCGGAACCTTGCGGTTGTTCTTGGCCAGGGTGAGGGAGCGGGCCTGCTCGGCCGCGGCCTCAGGGGCACCGGACCTCAGGAGGTCATAGGCGCGATTCAGGGCGACAAGGGCGTAGAACGGGCTCCGGCCGGCGTCGACGAGGCCGGTCGGGCGCCACAGGGCGGCCATCAAAGGCCAGAGCCCCTGGTCCTCGGCCAGAGCCAATGGCCACTGCCCGAGCAGCGCACCGGACCTGAGGTCGCGCAGCTCGATCTGTTCGGGCCGGGGCAGGGCCGCGTCGAGTGCGTCCAAGGCCGTTGTGTCGCCGTCCACGACGACGTCGTACAGCAGGTCCCACACGTCGTCAGGCTCCTGCCGTACGAGCGTCTGACCACGCAGAAAGGACCGGCGACGCAGATACGCCTCCCAGCCGAGGTGCTCGGCCTGTTCGCTGGTGATGTCCGAAGGAGCGAGACGGGCGCGCAGGTAGAGGCCTTCGTCCGCGTCTCGTCCTTCCCACGGTGCGTCCTCGAGCATGAGGCCACCGTGATCGATCAGATCGTCGACGACGGACAGGGGGGCCCACGCGAGGACCTCGTCGAGGAACCGGTTCGGCACGGGGATCGCCCCACGAGTGGCCGCGGTCGCGAAGAGACTGAAGGCCGGCCCGCCCGACACCGCGTGGGAGCGGCGTGTGCTGACGAGGTCCAGGCCGGGCGCCGTCGAGCACAGCACCCTGCACCGCTCGAGACCCGGTTCGTTGAGCCAACGCACACCGGCGGCCCAGAGGTTCCGCAGGTGACCGAGGACCGATTCCGGCGGCAGGAGCCCCAGGCCCGAACGCACCGCGGGCAGCAGCGCCTCGCGGTCGGGATCGCCTGCGACGGCCCGTTCGACGGTCGCCCGTTCCGCCTCGTTCCCTCCGGCGGTGGCCGCGATCTCCGTCAGCATGGCCAGAACGGCTTCGACCGCCTCGCCACCCCCGACGCCGAGCCAACGCCACTTGCGCTGGGCGAAGCCGCTCACGCCGGAGGATTCCTTGCTCTCCCGACGCTCACGCGCGCGCTGGAGACGTTCCTGTTCGGCAGCTTTCGCCGCCTGACGAGCGGCGACCGGGTCCGTCATGTCGTACACCCGGACAGGTTATCCGGGTGATCTGACAATCCGTACGGCCGTGTGCGCATCGTGACCCCGTACGTGAAGAGGGGCGTAGCCCCTCCCTCGGCGCGATGCGGACCGGCCGCGTAGAGGGAGGAGCGGCAGCGCTCACCGAAGAGGGCTCAGATGTCCCGGAAGATCTCGATCTGGGCGCCGATCGAGTTCAGGCGTTCGGCCAGGTCCTCGTAGCCGCGGTTGATGACGTAGACGTTGCGGAGGACGGAGGTGCCTTCGGCGGCCATCATCGCGAGGAGGACGACCACCGCGGGGCGGAGGGCGGGCGGGCACATCATCTCGGCGGCGCGCCAGCGGGTGGGGCCCTCGACCAGGACGCGGTGGGGGTCGAGGAGCTGGAGGCGGCCGCCGAGGCGGTTGAGGTCCGTCAGGTAGATGGCGCGGTTGTCGTAGACCCAGTCGTGGATGAGGGTCTGGCCCTGGGCGGTGGCCGCGATGGCCGCGAAGAAGGGGACGTTGTCGATGTTGAGGCCCGGGAAGGGCATGGGGTGGATCTTGTCGATCGGCGCCTCCAGCTTGGAGGGGCGGACCGTCAGGTCGATCAGGCGGGTGCGGCCGTTGTCGGCGGCGTACTCGGCGGAGCGGTCGTGGTCGAGGCCCATCTCCTCCAGGACCGCGAGCTCGATCTCCAGGAACTCGATCGGCACCCGGCGGATCGTCAGCTCGGACTCGGTGACGACGGCCGCGGCGAGGAGGCTCATCGCCTCGACCGGGTCCTCGGAGGGGGAGTAGTCGACGTCCACGTCGATCTCCGGGACGCCGTGCACGGTCAGCGTGGTGGTGCCGACGCCGTCGACGCGGACGCCGAGGGCCTCCAGGAAGAAGCACAGGTCCTGGACCATGTAGTTGGAGGAGGCGTTGCGGATGACGGTGACGCCGTCGTGGCGGGCGGCGGCCAGCAGCGCGTTCTCGGTCACCGTGTCGCCGCGCTCGGTCAGGACGATCGGGCGGTCGGGGGAGACCGCGCTCTCGACCTGCGCGTGGTACAGGCCCTCGGTGGCGGTGATGTCCAGGCCGAAGCGGCGCAGCGCGATCATGTGCGGCTCGATCGTGCGCGTACCGAGGTCGCAGCCGCCGGCGTACGGCAGCTTGAAGCGGTCCAGGCGGTGCAGCAGCGGGCCGAGGAACATGATGATGGAGCGGGTGCGGATGGCGGCCTCGGCGTCGATGGACTCCATGTCCAGCTCGGCCGGCGGCACGATCTCCAGGTCCACGCCGTCGTTGATCCAGCGGGTGCGGACGCCGATGGAGTTCAGGACCTCCAGGAGGCGGAAGACCTCCTCGATGCGGGCGACCCGGCGCAGCACCGTGCGGCCCTTGTTGAGGAGGGTGGCGCAGAGCAGGGCGACACAGGCGTTCTTGCTGGTCTTGACGTCGATGGAGCCGGAGAGCCGACGGCGGCCGACGACGCGGAGGTGCATCGGGCCGGCGTAGCCCAGGGAGACGATCTCGCTGTCGAGCGCCTCGCCGATGCGGGCGATCATCTCAAGGCTGATGTTCTGGTTGCCGCGTTCGATCCGGTTGACCGCGCTCTGGCTGGTGGCCAGGGCCTCGGCGAGCTGCGTCTGGGTCCAGCCGCGGTGCTGCCGTGCGTCACGGATGAGCTTGCCGATGCGTACGAGGTAGTCGTCTGCCATGGCGTCACGTTATCTCAAATATGAGATGGCAACGATCACTGGGGTGGTGCGTTCGGGTGATGTCGCGTGAGTTTTGATGCGGTAAGACCGAATTGGGCTAGTCGGGGAGACCGTGCGCCGTGGGATGGCGCGGCTCGTACAGCGGGAGTTCCGTGCCGCTCGGCAGCCGCACCGCCGAGAGCAGTCCCCATCCCTGATCGGTGATGGCCCGTGAGATCTCGGCGCCCTTGTCCTCCAGGGCGGTGAGGGTGCGGGTGAGGTCCTCGCACATCAGGTAGACCTCGTTCCTCGGCTCGCCCTCGGTCGGGTGGACCGCGATCTCGGCGGGCGGCAGCCGGAAGATCAGCCAGCCCCGCCCGGCGTCCACGTGGGGGAGGCCGGTGACGTCCCTGAGGAAGTCCCGGTCGGCCTCGGCGTCCCGGGTGTAGAGGATGACGTGCGCGCCGCTGAACATGCACCGATCCTCGGCCGCCCCCGAACCCCCGGCAACGCGGGCGCGTCCGAACGGGGCCGGGGGTGCCCCGGTGGGCCCCGCTCGCTCCTGGCGGACCCCGCGTCACCGAGGGGCCGCGCTCCCCCCGCTCCCAGACCCCGGCCCCTCGGCGACGCGGGCGCATCCGAACGAGATCCGCGGTGGAAGTTCCCGGCCGCCTCTGGAGGGCCCCGGGTTCCGGGGTTCCGGTCGCGCCGACGGTCCCGGGCGTGTCGGCGGTCCCGGGCGTGTCGGCGGTCCCGGCCGTACCGGCGATTCTGGGTGTGCCGGCAGTCCCGGCCGTACCGGCTACCCCGGCCGTACTGGCAGCCCCAGCCGTACCGACAGCCCGGCCGCGCCGACAGCCCCGGACGTGCGGCGGCCCAGCCGCACCACCGGCCCCGGCGCACCAGAGCCCCAGCCGCACCACCGCCCCCGCCGTACCGCCACCCCAGCCGCACCAGCCCCCCCGCCGCGCCACACCAGATCCAGCCCCGCCCGGGCATGACCGACGGCCGGGGATGCACTAGAGTTATCTCGACATCGAGATAACTGCTTACGGCGCACTGCGGCCGCCTGCCCGGTAAGGGTTACCTAACTTAGCCTTACCTTAGCGGATCGGCGAGGAGTCGTGGCGGCAGCATGACGGTAGTACGCGCACATTGATGAAGGAGACTGTCGTGTCGGCGAACAGCTTCGACGCCCGCAGCACGCTGCGCGTGGGCGACGAGTCGTACGAGATCTTCAAGCTGGACAAGGTCGAGGGCTCCGCGCGCCTCCCTTACAGCCTGAAGGTCCTCCTGGAGAACCTGCTCCGCACCGAGGACGGCGCGAACATCACCGCCGACCACATCCGGGCTCTCGGCAACTGGGACTCGCAGGCCCAGCCGAGCCAGGAGATCCAGTTCACGCCGGCGCGCGTGATCATGCAGGACTTCACCGGTGTCCCCTGTGTCGTCGACCTCGCCACCATGCGTGAGGCCGTCGCCGCGCTCGGCGGCGACCCGGCGAAGATCAACCCGCTCTCCCCGGCCGAGATGGTCATCGACCACTCCGTCATCGCCGACAAGTTCGGCACCAACGACGCCTTCGCGCAGAACGTCGAGCTGGAGTACGGCCGCAACAAGGAGCGCTACCAGTTCCTGCGCTGGGGCCAGACCGCGTTCGACGACTTCAAGGTCGTCCCGCCGGGCACCGGCATCGTCCACCAGGTGAACATCGAGCACCTGGCCCGCACCGTCATGGTCCGCAACGGCCAGGCGTACCCCGACACCCTCGTCGGCACCGACTCCCACACCACCATGGTCAACGGCCTCGGTGTGCTCGGCTGGGGCGTCGGCGGCATCGAGGCCGAGGCCGCCATGCTCGGCCAGCCGGTCTCCATGCTCATCCCGCGCGTCGTCGGCTTCAAGCTGACCGGCGAGCTGCCCACCGGCACCACCGCCACCGACCTGGTGCTCACCATCACCGAGATGCTGCGCAAGCACGGCGTCGTCGGCAAGATCGTCGAGTTCTACGGCGAGGGCGTCGCCGCCACCTCGCTCGCCAACCGCGCCACCATCGGCAACATGTCGCCGGAGTTCGGCTCCACCGCCGCCATGTTCCCGATCGACGGCGAGACCCTCAACTACCTGAAGCTCACGGGCCGTTCCGAGCAGCAGGTCGCGCTGGTCGAGGCGTACGCCAAGGAGCAGGGCCTCTGGCTCGACCCGGCCGCCGAGCCCGACTTCTCCGAGAAGCTGGAGCTCGACCTCTCCACGGTCGTCCCGTCCATCGCCGGCCCGAAGCGCCCGCAGGACCGCATCGTCCTCGCCAACGCCGCCGAGCAGTTCGCCCAGGACGTCCGCAACTACGTCGACCTGGTCGACGAGGCGGGCCAGGAGTCCTTCCCGGCCTCCGACGCCCCGGCCGTCTCCAGCTCGGTCCCGTCGAACCCGGTCGAGGTCACCGCCCCCGACGGCTCGACCTACACCCTCGACCACGGTGCGGTGACGGTCGCGGCCATCACCTCCTGCACCAACACGTCGAACCCGTACGTCATGGTCGCCGCCGCGCTCGTCGCGAAGAAGGCCGTGGAGAAGGGCCTGACCCGCAAGCCGTGGGTCAAGACCACCCTCGCCCCGGGCTCGAAGGTCGTCACCGACTACTTCGACAAGGCCGGTCTCACCCCGTACCTCGACAAGGTCGGCTTCAACCTCGTCGGCTACGGCTGCACCACCTGCATCGGCAACTCCGGCCCGCTGCCGGAGGAGGTCTCCAAGGCCGTCAACGAGCACGACCTGGCCGTGACCTCGGTCCTCTCGGGCAACCGGAACTTCGAGGGCCGCATCAACCCCGACGTCAAGATGAACTACCTGGCCTCCCCGCCGCTGGTCGTCGCGTACGCCATCGCGGGCTCCATGAAGGTGGACATCACCAAGGACGCGCTGGGCACCGACACCGAGGGCAACCCGGTCTTCCTCAAGGACATCTGGCCCTCCGAGGCCGAGGTGAACGACGTCGTCGCCAACGCCATCGGCGAGGACATGTTCGCCAAGTCCTACCAGGACGTCTTCGCCGGCGACGCCCAGTGGCAGTCGCTGTCGATCCCGACCGGCAACACCTTCGAGTGGGACCCGGAGTCGACCTACGTCCGCAAGCCCCCGTACTTCGAGGGCATGACGATGGAGACCACCCCGGTCACCGACATCACGGGCGCCCGCGTGCTCGCGAAGCTCGGCGACTCGGTCACCACCGACCACATCTCCCCGGCCGGTGCCATCAAGGCCGACACCCCGGCCGGCAAGTACCTCACCGAGCACGGTGTGGAGCGTCGTGACTTCAACTCCTACGGCTCGCGCCGTGGCAACCACGAGGTCATGATCCGCGGCACCTTCGCCAACATCCGCCTGCGCAACCAGATCGCGCCGGGCACCGAGGGCGGCTTCACGCGTGACTTCACGCAGGAGGGCGGCCCGGTCTCCTTCATCTACGACGCCTCGCAGAACTACCAGGCCGCCGGCACCCCGCTGGTCATCCTCGGTGGCAAGGAGTACGGCTCCGGCTCGTCCCGCGACTGGGCCGCCAAGGGCACCGCGCTCCTCGGCGTCAAGGCCGTCATCACCGAGTCGTACGAGCGCATCCACCGCTCGAACCTCATCGGCATGGGCGTCCTCCCGCTCCAGTTCCCGGCCGGCCAGTCGGCCGACTCGCTGGGCCTGACCGGCGAGGAGACCTTCTCCATCACCGGCATCACCGAGCTGAACGAGGGCACCACCCCCAGCACGGTGAAGGTCACCACCGACACCGGTGTCGAGTTCGACGCGGTCGTCCGCATCGACACCCCCGGCGAGGCGGACTACTACCGCAACGGCGGCATCATGCAGTACGTGCTCCGCAACCTGATCCGCGGCTGACCCCGCTGATCCGGTAACGAGCGGGAAGGGCCCCGCTCCTCGTGACGAGGAGCGGGGCCCTTCCGTCGTCCGCGGGCGGGGCCCGTCAGAACATCGCGCGGAAGCTGTTCCAGCCCGACGTGCCGATCTTGACCCGGGCGGTGTACGGGGCGGAGGAGCTGCCCCGGCCCTTGTACAGCCACAGCGCGCCGGCGCCGTCGCGGGCCACCAGGTCCGCGCGGCCGTCGCCGGTCAGGTCGCCCGAGGAGACGAGCAGGTTGTACGTGTTCCAGCCGCTGCCGACGCGGATGCGCGGGGCGAACGGCGCCCGGTAGTTGCCGGTGCCCTTGTACAGCCACAGGACGCCGTTGCGGTCGCGGGCGACGATGTCGGCCCGGCCGTCGCCGCTCACGTCGCCCTTGCCGGCGATCTGGGTGTACGCGTTCCAGCCGGAACCGATGCGGTAGCGCTGGGTCAGCGCGCCGTTGCCGTATCCCAGGTAGTGCCAGAGCACGCCGGAGCCGTCGCGGGCCAGGAGGTCGTCGGAGGTGCCGCCGCCGGTGTTGGAGGCGGAGAAGACCTTGTTGTAGGTGTTCCAGCCGCCGCCGAGGTCGCGGATGGGGCCGCCCCAGTTGCCGTAGTTCAGACGGCCGTCGCTGCGGATGGCGTAGATGCCGTCGGAGTGGCGGTCCCCGTCCAGGTCGGGCTGGGTGAAGTGCTTGTACGCGGTCCAGTTCGTGCCGCTGTTGTTCGCGAGCCGCTGGATGCCGCCGCCGCCGACCGGGGTGTAGCCCCAGATCGTCCCGGCGCTGTTCACGCCGTAGAGGTTGTTGTACGCCGCCAGAGCGGACGTCGAGAAGGCCGACGCGTTCCCCGCCTCCTTGGGGGCGAGGGTCGGGCCCGGCTCCGCCGCCACCGCGGCCGTCGTGGTGCCCACGAGGGCCGCCGTCACCGCCGCGACCGTCACACGGGCGAGGACGCCCCTGCGGTTCGGGCCAGAGGTCTTGGCCACGTATATCTCCAGATCCATATCGAGAACGGGACAGTACGGACCGCCCACGGACGCGGCCTGGTTCGGCGGGTTTTCCCCCGTTCCGCCCACCCGGCGGCGACTCCGTACATGACAGGAAGACGGCGGTCGCGCCCGCGCGGTTCCGGCCATCCGCGACTTCCTTCGGGGCCCGCCCCTTTCGCCGGATTCCGCATGGACCATTCAGCTTGTGAAGGCGCTCCGGAGGGGTGGACTCCGTTCCTGCCGGGCAGTCTTCCGGGGCGAGCCCCGCGGAAATCCCCGAGGTCTCAACTCGGGAAAGATGCCTGACGAATGCTGCTTTCGATCTTGCTCCGGTCGTGGGAAGTGGACTATACCTGTCGGCGTCCAGCCCGTCGGATGTCTCCGGCGCCGGCCCGACGCCTGCACGACCCAGCAACTGACCGCGGTGGCGGGGCCCTTCGCCGGTGGCGAGAGAAGAACGGGCGACCGGTTCACCGCCTGAGTCCTGAATGAAGGCGAGGACTTGAGCATGGGATCCACCTCCGCTCACCCGAACGAGGGCCTTGGCCGTCGCGATCTGATCAAGCGCTCCGCCGCTCTCGGTCTGGTCTCCGTTCCGGCCATGGGCTTCCTTTCCGCCTGCGCGAGCGGGGGCGGCAAGACCAACGACAAGGTCGAGAAGGGCGTCAAGTCCGACAAGAACCCGCTCGGGGTCAATGAGTCGGCCGAACTCGATTTCGTCCTTTTCGACGGTGGTTTCGGCCAGCAGTACGCCAAGGACGCGATCAAGCTCTACGAGCAGGCGTACCCCAAGGCGAAGGTCAAGTTCACCCCGACCCAGAAGATCACCACCGAGCTCCAGCCCCGCTTCAACGGCGGCACCCCGCCGGACCTGATCGACAACTCCGGCGCCGAGCAGATGGACATGGGCGTCCTCGTCGGCCAGAAGCAGCTCACCGACCTCACCCCGCTGCTCGACGCACCCTCGATCGACGACCCGTCGAAGAAGGTCCGCGACACCCTGCGCCCCGGCATCATCGAGATGGGCCAGTTCGACGGCGAGCCCTGCTGGATGCTCAACTACGCCTACACCGTCTACGGCGTCTGGTACTCGCAGAAGGCGCTCGACTCGCTCGACGCCAAGTACCCCGAGACCTGGGACGAGATGCTGGCCCTCTGCGAGAAGGCCAAGAAGAAGGGCATCGCGCCCTGGACGTACGCGGGCAAGCACCCGTACTACATCCCCTTCTCGCTCTACCCGATGATCGGCAAGGTCGGCGGCCGCGAGGTCCTCGACGCCATCGACAACCTGGAGCCGAAGGCCTGGGAGCACCCCGCCGTCAAGGCGTGCTTCGAGGCCTACTACGAGCTCTACAAGAAGGGGTACATCCTCCAGGGCACCCCCGGCCTCGACCACATCCAGTCGCAGACCGCCTGGACCGAGGGCAAGGCGCTGTTCATCCCGAACGGCTCCTGGGTGGAGAACGAGGCCGCGAAGACCATGCCGGCCGACTTCGGCCTGGCCGTCTCCGCCCCGACCGGCCTCGACTCCTCCGACAAGATGCCCTTCGGCACCCTGTGGGCGGCCGGCGGCGAGCCCTTCATCGTCCCGGCGAAGGCGAAGAACCCCGAGGGCGCCATGGAGCAGCTGCGCATCATGCTCAGCGAGGCGTCCTCCAAGAACTTCACCCAGTCCGTGAAGTCGCTCAGCGCGCTCAACGGCGGCACCGACGGCATCGAGCTCTCCCCGGGCCTCAAGTCCGGCGTCGCGGCCCTGGAGAAGGCCGGCACCAACGTGGTCAACCCGCGCCTCCAGGACTGGTACGTGGCCCTCCAGAAGGAGAAGATCGGCGTCGCCTGCATCGGCGAGATGATGGCCGGCCGCGCCACCCCGGCCGAGACGATCAAGAAGATCCAGAAGTTCGCCGACGAGGCGGCCCAGGACCCGAACATCAAGCACTACAAGCACCAGTGAGCCGTGCCGGGGCCCCCTCCCGCCGGCCGGGAGGGGGCCCCGGCCCCTCGGCGCGCGGCGCCGCGGCGCGCCCTTCGCCGTCAGATCGGGGTCGGTTAGGAATGCAGCACGGCAAGTACCGTTTCATCGTGGGGTTCCTGGCGGTTCCCCTGGCGCTGTACGCGCTCTTCGTCATCTGGCCGTTCATCCAGTCCATCTACTACTCGCTGACCGACTGGACCGGTCTGAGTCCCGAATTCGGGTTCGTCGGACTCGCCAACTACACCCGGCTGTTCGAGGACGAGGTCTTCTGGAAGTCGCTCCAGCACAGTCTGACCTTCGCGGTCGTCCTTCCGCTGGTGACGGTCGGATTCGCGCTGTTCCTGGCGTTCATGCTGAATGTCGGCGGCCGGCGCCGCAAGGGAGCGGCGGTGTCGGGCGTGCGCGGCTCCTCCTTCTACAAGATCGTCTATTTCTTTCCGCAGGTGCTGTCGATCGCGATCGTGGCGCTGCTCTTCCAGTTCGCCTACAACCCCAACAGCGGCGCGATCAATTCGTTCCTCAAGGCCGTCGGACTGGGCGGCGTCCAGCCGGACTGGCTCGGCGACCCGGATCTCGCCCTGATCTGCGTGATGGTGGTCCTCGTCTGGTCCACGGTCGGATTCTTCGTGGTGCTCTTCTCGGCGGGCATGGCGTCCATTCCGCGCGATTTCTACGAGGCCGCGCTGCTCGACGGCGCCAACCGCTTCACCACCTTCTTCAAGATCACCCTCCCGCTGCTCTGGGACACCGTGCAGTCGGGCTGGATCTACATGGGCATCCTCGCGCTCGGCGCGGAGTCCTTCGCGGTCGTGCAGATCATGACCGTCGGCCCCAACGGCGGCGGGCCCGACTACTCCACCATCGTCATGCCGCTGTACGTGTACCAGAAGGCGTTCCGGGACGGTCAGGCCGCCTACGCCACGACCATCGGCGTCGCCCTCCTCCTCGTCACCCTCGCCTTCGCCGCGGTCGTGATGAAGCTGGGCCGGCGCGAGCGGCTGGAGTTCTGATGAAGACCACCGACACCCCGCCCACCGGCGACGAGCGGATCCCCGCCCCCCGCGCGGGGCAGGGCCCCGAGGTCAGGAAGGTCGCGGCCCCCGTGCCGGAGAAGCGCGAGGGCGCCGTCCTCAACGTCTTCTCGCACGGCGTCCTGATCATCTGGGCGATCATGGTGGTGATGCCGCTGCTCTGGGCGGTCATGACCTCCTTCAAGACCGACCGGGCGATCTTCACCTCGCCCTGGTCGCTGCCGGACGCCCTGCACTTCGAGAACTGGTCGCGCGCCTGGACCGAGGCGCACATGAGCGACTACTTCCTGAACACGATCCTGGTGGTCGGCGGCTCGCTCGTCGGCACCCTGCTGTTCGGCTCGATGGCGGCGTACGTGCTGGCCCGCTTCGAGTTCCCGGGGAACCGCTTCCTCTACTTCCTCTTCATCGGGGGGATGAGCTTCCCGATCATCCTGGCGCTGGTGCCGCTCTTCTACGTGATGCAGAACATGGCCCTGCTGAACACCCTGCACGGGCTGATCCTGGTCTACATCGCGTACTCGCTGCCCTTCACCGTCTTCTTCCTGACCGCCTTCTTCCGGACGCTGCCGACCTCGGTGGCGGAGGCGGCCTTCATCGACGGCGCCTCGCACACCCGCACCTTCTTCCAGGTGATGCTGCCGATGGCCCGGCCGGGCCTGATCAGCGTCGGCATCTTCAACTTCCTGGGGCAGTGGAACCAGTACCTGCTGCCGACGGTGCTCAACACCGACCCCGAGCAGAAGGTGCTCTCGCAGGGCCTGGTGCAGCTCGCGGTCAGCCAGGGGTACAAGGGCGACTGGTCCGGGCTCTTCGCCGGCCTGGTGATGGCGATGCTGCCGGTGCTCGCCGCGTACGTCGTCTTCCAGCGGCAGGTGGTGGCCGGCCTCACCGCCGGCGCCGTGAAGTAGCGCGACCCCTCCCCGGAGCCCCCGCACGCGCCCGCGTGCGGGGGCTCCCGCGTGTCCGCCGCACGCCCCCCGCCGCGCTCCGGGTCTTGACGGGAGCGAAGCCGAAAGCGTCCCCTTAGAGTTCACATGTTGGAGAAAACGGTGGGAGTGAGAGAGTCGATGGAGACTCCGGGGTCGCAGACGTCTCTGCACAGGGCCAATCTGGAGCGGGTCGTACGGGCGGTGCGCATGGCCGGCTCGCTGACCCAGGCGGAGATCGCCCGGTCGACGGGGCTGTCGGCGGCGACCGTCTCCAACATCGTCCGCGAGCTGAAGGACGGCGGCACGGTCGAGGTGACCCCCACCTCGGCGGGCGGCCGGCGGGCCCGCAGCGTCTCGCTCTCCGGCGACGCCGGCATCGTGATCGGCGTCGACTTCGGCCACACCCACCTCAGGGTCGCGGTCGGCAACCTCGCCCACCAGGTGCTCGCCGAGGAGGCCGAGCCGCTGGACGTGGACGCCTCCGCCGCGGAGGGCTTCGACCGGGCGGAACGGCTGGTCAGCAGGCTGATCGAGACCACCGGCATCGGCCGTGACAAGGTGATCGGCGTCGGCCTCGGCGTCCCCGGCCCCATCGACGTCTCCTCGGGGACGCTCGGCTCGACCTCGATCCTGCCGGGCTGGAGCGGCATCAACCCGGCCGAGGAGCTCTCGGCCCGGCTCGGCGTCCCCGTCCACGTCGACAACGACGCCAACCTGGGCGCGCTCGGCGAGCTGGTGTGGGGGAGCGGCCGGGGCGTGAAGGACCTGGCGTACATCAAGGTGGCGAGCGGGGTGGGCGCCGGACTCGTGATCGACGGGCGGGTCTACCGCGGCCCGGGCGGCACGGCCGGCGAGATCGGCCACATCACCCTCGACGAGTCGGGCCCGGTCTGCCGCTGCGGCAACCGCGGCTGCCTGGAGACCTTCACCGCCGCCCGGTACGTGCTGCCGCTGCTGTGGCCGAGCCACGGCCCCGACCTCACCATGGAGCGGGTGGTGCAGCTGGCCCGCGAGGGCGACCCGGGCTGCCGGCGGGTCGTCGCCGACGTCGGCCGGCACATCGGCAGCGGGATCGCCAACCTCTGCAACCTCCTGAACCCGAGCCGGGTGGTGCTCGGCGGCGACCTCGCCGAGGCCGGTGAGCTGGTGCTCGCCCCGATCCGGGACTCGGTCGGCCGGTACGCGATCCCGAGCGCCGCCCGCCAGCTCTCCCTGGTCCAGGGGGCGTTGGGCGGCCGGGCCGAGGTGCTGGGCGCGCTCGCCCTCGTCCTGAGCGAAATGGGCGATTCGACCCTGTTGGGGAGCGCGCTGCCCGCGGCCGTCCCGGCCTCCGCGCCCGCCTTCACTTAGAAAACAATAACTACCGTTGTCATCTCGTTAAGTTTTCACTTCTTGACGACAGTGGTGCGGCCGAGTTGACTTCGTGACACCTCGGCCGCAACGTCGCGGCCTCGTCAGGGAGGCAACCCCACATGAACGCACTGACCCGTCGCGTCGTCATAGGCACGACCGCGGTCTCGATGGCCCTCGCGCTCTCCGCCTGCGGCCAGGCCGGCGGCGGCGACAGCGAGGACAAGGGCAGCTCGACCAAGATCGGCCTGCTCCTGCCGGAGAACAAGACGGCGCGGTACGAGGCGCTGGACAAGCCGCAGTTCGAGAAGGCCGTCAAGGCCGCCTGCGGCGACTGCGAGGTCGTCTACAACAACGCCGTCTCCGACGTCGTGAAGCAGAAGCAGCAGTTCGACCAGCTCATCGCCGACGGCGTGAAGGTCATCGCGCTCGACCCGGTGGACTCCGCCAAGGCCGCCGGCTGGGTCCAGGAGGCGAAGGGCAAGGGCGTCAAGGTCGTCGCGTACGACCGCGCGATCGAGGGCGCGGACGCCTACGTCAGCCACGACAACAACAAGGTCGGCGAGCTCCAGGGGCAGGCCCTGCTCGCCGCCCTCGGCGCCAAGGCCGCCACCGCCCAGATCGTCATGATCAACGGCGACGAGAAGGACCCGAACGCCGCCCTCTTCAAGAAGGGCGCCCACACCGCCCTCGACGGCAAGGTCGGCAAGATCGCCTACGAGGCCTCCGGCGAGTGGGACCCGAAGGTCGCGGGCGAGAAGATGGCCGCCGCCATCTCCTCCGTCGGCAAGGACAAGATCGGCGCCGTCTACTCCGCCAACGACGGCATGGCGGGCGGCATCGTCACCTCCCTGGAGAACGCCGGCATCAAGGGCATCCCGGTCGGCGGCCAGGACGCCGAGGTCGCGGGCATCCAGCGGATCGTCGCCGGCACCCAGACCTTCACCATCTACAAGTCGCCGCTCCAGCTGGCCCCCGAGGCCGCCAAGTTCGCGGTCAACCTGCTCCAGGGCAAGGAGCTCGGCGCCCAGGGCGAGACCGACGGCGTGAAGTCCACCCTCTTCGCCCCGGTGGTCGTCGACAAGACCAACATCCAGTCCACGGTGATCAAGGACGGCATCTACGCCGCCGCCGACATCTGCTCCGCGGACCTCGCCGCCAAGTGCGCCGAGCTGGGCATCAAGTAGGCCCCCCCGGGGCCCGTGTCCCGGCCCCGCCCCCTCCCGTCGGAGCTCCGGCTCCGGCCGGACGCGGAACGCGCCCGCCCCCGCGGCGCGGCTCCGCCCCCTCGAACCCGTCCGGCCCCGGCCGACCCAGACCCCGCTGTCGCCGGGGCCGGACGAGCACAGCCCCCCTCGAACTCGGCGCCGCACGGCGCGACATGCCGCCGCCCCCGTCACGGGCGGCGAAGGAGTTGGTTCACGTGTCCCAGACGCCTGTCCTGGCGTTGCGCGGGATCTTCAAGCGATTCGGAGCGGTCCAGGTCCTCTCCGGTGTCGACCTCGAAGTCCACGCGGGCGAAGTCGTCGCCCTGGTCGGCGACAACGGCGCCGGAAAGTCCACGCTGGTCAAGACGATCGCCGGCGTCCACCCCATCGACGAGGGCGTCATCGAGTGGGAGGGCCGCCCGGTCGAGATCGCCCGCCCGCAGGACTCCCAGAGCCTCGGCGTGGCCACCGTCTACCAGGACCTCGCCCTCTGCGACAACCTCGACGTCGTCGCCAACCTCTTCCTCGGGCGCGAGCTCAAGAAGGGCGGCGTCCTCGACGAGGTCGCCATGGAGAAGCGGGCCAAGGACCTCCTCTCCACCCTCTCCATCCGCATCCCCAGCGTCCGCATCCCCGTCGCCGCCCTCTCCGGCGGCCAGCGGCAGGTCGTGGCCATCGCCCGCGCCCTGGTCGGCGACCCGAAGATCGTGATCCTGGACGAGCCGACCGCCGCCCTCGGCGTCGAGCAGACCGCCCAGGTCCTCGACCTCGTCGAGCGGCTGCGCGAGCAGGGCCTCGGCGTCATCCTCATCAGCCACAACATGGCCGACGTGAAGGCGGTCGCCGACACCGTCGCCGTCCTCCGCCTCGGCCGCAACAACGGCACCTTCCCGGTCGCCACCACCACCCACGAAGAGATCATCGCCGCGATCACCGGCGCCACGGACAACGCCGTGACCCGCCGGCAGGCCCGCACCGCGGAGGCAGCCCAGTGAGCACGACCCCGAAGGCGACCGACCAGGCGCCCGTGCCCGAGCCCCGCACCTCCGGGGACGCCACCGAGACCCCGGCCGCCGCCGCGATCCCCGCCGTCGACCCCCGCCTCCTCGTCCGCGAGCAGGGCTTCAAGGGCTACGTCGAGGAGTTCAAGCGCAAGATCCGCTCCGGCGAGATCGGCTCCCTCCCGGTCGTCGTCGGCCTCCTCGTCATCGGCGTCGTCTTCCAGGCGCTGACCGGCAACTTCATCACCTCGTACAACCTCGACCAGATCACGCTGTACGCGGCCGGCCCCGGCATCATGGCCGTCGGCATCGTCTTCGTGCTGCTGCTCGGCGAGATCGACCTCGCCGTCGGCTCCGTCGCCGGCCTCGCGGGCTCCGTCTGGGGCGTCCTCGCCACCGACATGCCGGACTCCCTCGCGATCCTCCTCGGCATCCTCTCCGGCACCCTGCTCGGCGCCTTCCACGGCCTGGTCTTCGCCAAGATCGGCGTCCCCGCCTTCGTCGTCACCCTCGCCGGCTTCCTCGGCTGGGCCGGCCTGCAGACCTGGGTGATGGGCGAGAAGTCGACCATTCCGACCCCCATCGGCAGCTTCGTCGGCGACCTCACCAAGTACTACTTCTCCGACGTCGCCGCCGCCTACGGCCTCGCCGTCGCGGTCATCGCCGCCTTCTACCTCGCCCAGCTGCGCGACTCCCGCCGCCGCAGGGCCGCCGAGCTGCCGCACCGCCCGCACAGCGAGATCCTGCTGCGCACCGGCGTCCTCGCGGTCCTCGTCCTGGTCGCCGCGTACGGCTTCAACCAGGAGAAGGGCCTCCCGCTCTCCCTGGTGATCTTCCTGGTGATCCTGCTGGTCACCGACTTCGTGCTGCGCCGCACCACCTACGGCCGCCAGGTCTTCGCGGTCGGCGGCGGCATCGAGGCGGCCCGCCGGGCCGGCATCAACGTCGCCTGGATCCGGACCTCCGTCTTCATGATCTCCGGCACCCTCGGCGCCGTCGGCGGCCTCTTCCTCGCCTCCGCCACCGGCGGCGCCGACCGCTCCCTCGGCGGCGGCAACCAGCTCATGATGTGCATCGCCGCGGCGGTCATCGGCGGCACGTCCCTCTTCGGCGGCCGCGGCAAGGTCTGGTCGGCGCTCCTGGGCATCCTGGTGCTCCAGTCGATCGTCCAGGGCCTCAACCAGCTCAACCTGGAGTCCAACGCCATCCAGTACATGATCACCGGCGCGGTGCTCCTCATCGCCGTGATCATCGACTCCGTCTCCCGCAAGACCCAGAAGTCCGCGGGACGCGCCTGACCCCGTCCGCGACGGGGGCATGAGGCACGCGCCACATTCGCCCGGCACCGGGAAACCGGTGCCGGGCACCGTCGCGTCCGGAGCAGTACGTCCCCCGTGAGGGTGACGCCGCTCCGGGCGGCCCGATGCCCACGATCCAAGACGGAACATTAGACTCGGCAAAATCGGCAAGCTCGACCAGCTCAGAACGCAAGGAGGCACGGGTGGCCCTGCTGACCCGTATCAGGACACCGCGCGACCTGGACCGGCTCTCCCCGGAACAGCTGGACCAGCTGGCCGCGGAGGTCCGGACCTTCCTCGTCGAAGCCGTCTCCAAGACCGGTGGGCACCTCGGCCCCAACCTCGGCGTGGTGGAACTGACCATCGCCCTGCACCGCGTCTTCGACTCCCCGAAGGACAAGGTCCTCTGGGACACCGGCCACCAGAGCTACGTGCACAAGCTGCTCACCGGCCGCCAGGACTTCTCGAAGCTCAAGATGAAGGGCGGCCTCTCCGGCTACCCCTCGCAGGCCGAGTCCGAGCACGACGTGATCGAGAACTCGCACGCCTCGACCGTCCTCGGCTGGGCCGACGGCCTCGCCAAGGCGAACCAGATCCTGAAGAAGGACGACCACGTCGTCGCCGTCATCGGCGACGGGGCGCTCACCGGCGGCATGGCCTGGGAGGCGCTCAACAACATCGCCGCCGCCAAGGACCGCCCGCTCGTCATCGTCGTCAACGACAACGAGCGCTCCTACGCGCCCACCATCGGCGGCCTCGCCAACCACCTGGCCACCCTGCGCACCACCGACGGCTACGAGCGCTTCCTCGCCCGCGGCAAGGACATCCTGGAGCGCACCCCGGTCGTCGGGAAGCCGCTCTACGAGACGCTGCACGGCGCCAAGAAGGGCCTCAAGGACTTCATCGCCCCCCAGGGCATGTTCGAGGACCTGGGCCTGAAGTACGTCGGCCCCATCGACGGCCACGACATCGAGGCCCTGGAGTCCGCCCTCACCCGCGCCAAGCGCTTCGGCGGCCCGGTCATCGTCCACTGCCTCACCGAGAAGGGCCGCGGCTACCAGCCCGCCCTCCAGGACGAGGCCGACCGCTTCCACGCCGTCGGGAAGATCCACCCCGACACCGGCCTCCCGATCTCCACCTCCGGCGCCGACTGGACCAGCGTCTTCGGCGAGGAGATGGTCGCGCTCGGCAAGGAGCGCGAGGACATCGTGGCGATCACCGCCGCCATGCTCCAGCCGGTCGGCCTGGACAAGTTCGCCAAGGAGTTCCCCGAGCGGGTCTTCGACGTCGGCATCGCCGAGCAGCACGGCGCGGTCTCCGCGGCCGGCCTCGCCACCGGCGGCCTCCACCCGGTCTTCGCGGTCTACGCGACCTTCCTCAACCGCGCCTTCGACCAGGTCCTGATGGACGTGGCCCTGCACAAGTGCGGCGTCACCTTCGTCCTCGACCGGGCCGGCGTCACCGGCACCGACGGCGCCTCCCACAACGGCATGTGGGACATGTCGATCCTCCAGGTCGTGCCCGGCCTCCGGCTCGCCGCCCCGCGCGACGCCGACCAGGTCCGCGCCCAGCTCCGCGAGGCCGTCGAGGTCACCGACGCCCCCACCGTGGTCCGCTTCTCCAAGGGCGCGGTCGGCCCCGCCGTCCCCGCCGTGGGCCGGGTCGGCTCCATGGACGTGCTCCGCGAGGCCGGCGGCGACCGGCCGGACGTCCTCCTGGTCTCGGTCGGCGCGCTCGCCCCGATGTGCCTGGAGATCGCCGACCTCCTCGACAAGCAGGGCATCTCCACCACCGTCGTCGACCCCCGCTGGGTGAAGCCGGTCGACGAGGCCCTCGCCCCGCTCGCCGCGCGGCACCGGGTGGTCGTCACCGTCGAGGACAACAGCCGGGTCGGCGGCGTCGGCGCGGCCGTCTCCCAGGCGCTGCGCGACGCCGGCGTCGACGTGCCGCTGCGTGACTTCGGCATCCCGCCGGTCTTCCTCGACCACGCCTCCCGCGCGGAGGTCCTGGCCGAGATCGGCCTGACCGCCCCGGACGTCGCCCGCCAGGTCACCGGTCTGGTCTCGCGCCTCGACGGCCGGTTCGAGGCCGCCCAGCAGGCGGTGGAGCCCGCCCGCGACTGACCCCCGCGGCGGCGGACGTCCTCACTCCGCGTCACCATTGGGCCGGTCGGCTCACCCTCCCGGGTGCCGACCGGCCCTTTCGCGTGCATTCTGGCCTCACTGCGGGCAGGCGTTCTCCCGATCCCCGTTCGGCGGGGGCTCGGGACCCGACGTCACGGACGACGCGGAGGTACGACGGTGAGCACGGACCAGCGCCCCCCACGGGCCAATTCCGGAATGTTCCGGACCAAATCGGTCGAGCAGTCGATCCGGGACACGGAGGAACCGGAGCACGCGCTCCGCAAGTCCCTCTCCGCCTGGGACCTCACGGTCTTCGGCGTCGGCGTCATCATCGGCACAGGCATCTTCGTCCTCACCGGCAAGGTCGCCAAGGAGAACGCGGGCCCGGCCACGGCCCTCGCCTTCGTCGCGGCCGGCATCGTCTGCGCCCTGGCCGCCCTGTGCTACGCCGAGTTCGCCTCGACGGTGCCGGTGGCGGGATCGGCGTACACCTTCGCGTACGCCTCCATCGGCGAGCTGCCGGCCTGGATCATCGGCTGGGACCTGGTCCTGGAGTTCGCGCTGGGCACGGCGGTGGTGGCGGTCGGCTGGTCCGGCTACGTGCGCTCGCTGATGGACAACATCGGCTGGCACCTACCGGCCTCCCTGGAGGGGCCGGACGCGCCGGGCGGCACCTTCGACATCCTGGCCTTCCTGCTGGTCCTGGTGCTCACCGTGATCCTCGTCCTGGGCATGAAGCTCTCCGCCCGGATCACCGCCGTCGTCGTGGCGATCAAGGTCACGGTCGTGATGATCGTGATCGTGGCGGGCCTGTTCTTCATCGTCGGTGACAACTACTCGCCGTTCATCCCGTCGGCCGTGACCCCGGAGGGCGGCGGCTCGAACTGGGACTCCCCGCTGGTCCAGCTCCTCTTCGGGTACGAGCCCACCAACTTCGGCGTGATGGGCATCTTCACGGCCGCCTCCATCGTCTTCTTCGCCTTCATCGGCTTCGACGTGGTCGCCACCGCCGCCGAGGAGACCAAGCTGCCGCAGCGGGACATGCCCCGGGGCATCCTCGGCTCGCTGTTCATCTGCACCGTGCTGTACGTGGCGGTCGCCCTGGTCGTCACCGGCATGCAGCACTACACCCAGCTGTCCGTCAGCGCCCCGCTCGCCGACGCCTTCAAGGCCGCCGGGCACCCCTTCTACGCGGGCGTGATCAGCTTCGGCGCGGCCGTCGGCCTCACCACGGTCTGTCTGATCCTGCTGCTCGGCCAGACCCGCGTCTTCTTCGCCATGAGCCGCGACGGGCTGCTGCCCCGCTTCTTCTCGGTCACCCACCCGCGGTTCAAGACCCCGTACCGCCCCACCGTCCTGCTCGGCGTGGTCATCGCGATCGTGGCCGGTTTCACCAGCATCAACGAACTCGCGACCCTGGTGAACATCGGCACCCTCTTCGCCTTCGTGATGGTCGCCGCCGGCGTCATCATCCTCCGCCGCACCCGCCCGGACCTGCCCCGCGCCTTCCGGACCCCGTGGGTGCCGGTGCTGCCGATCCTCTCCATCGCCGCCTCGCTCTGGCTGATGCTCAACCTGCCGGGCGAGACCTGGTTCCGCTTCGCGGTCTGGATGGCGCTCGGCATCGTCGTGTACTTCCTGTACGGGCGCCGGCACAGCCGGCTGGGGCGGCAGATCGAGACCTTCCGCTCCTGAGCCCCCGCCCGCCGGCCGGAACCGGCGGGCGGGCGGAAGGCGCCCGGGCGGGGCGGATACAGTCGGTGCGAACCGTCCCGCACACGACCCGGAGCGCTGGATCCCCCCATGGTGAACCGACCCCAGGCCCCCGCCGCCCCCGCCCACGGCTCCCCGGGGGCCCCGAGAATGCACGGCGGCTGGCTGGCCCGGGGCACCGAGGGACGTTTCAGCGTGTACGTCCCCCGGGGCGGCGAGGTGGTCCGCTGGACCGAGGGCCCCGGCCGCCGGTTCACCGGCCCGGACGCGCTCGGCGGCGGCGGTCTGCTGCCGTTCCTTGCGGCCGCGCAGGGCCCCGACCGCTATGTGCACCTGGTCGGCCTCCGGCCCACCGACACCGGCGCGGAGGCCGGGGAGCGGCACGTCGAACTGGTGCACAGCGTCCAGTTCCAGACCGGCCGGCCCAACGCGGAGTGGAAGTCCATCGGCCACGCCAACGGCAAGGCCGAGTGGTACGGCAACCCGGCCCTCGCGGTGGACGCCCAGGGCCGCGCCCACGTCTTCGTCCGCAACCGCGGCGGCGGCGTCAGCGCCCGCGTCCAGAAGGACGCCGGCGGCTGGCACCCCTGGTGGGACCTGAAGGGCGGGCGCACCGACCAGAACCCGGTGGCCGCGGTGAACGGCGACGGGCTGGTCGAGCTGTACACGGCCAACGACCGCGGGCTGCTGCGGTACGCGCAGAAGGAGCCGGGCGCCCGTCCGGTCGTCGAGCCGCTGGTGGCGGCGACGGTGGTGCCGGGCACGCTCGCCGCGGTGACCGGCGCCTCCGGGCACGTCACGGCCTACTTCGCGGACGGCACCGGGCGGATCTGCGCCTGGTCGCCGGGGCGCGGTCTGGCGCCCACGCCGTTCGCCGACGCGGTCGGCGGCGGTCCGCTGACCGCCGGGCGCTGTCTGATCGACGGCTACGACTGCACCCTGCTCGCCCAGTGCGACGACCGGGGCGGCGCCGCCCTCGCCGCGTACCTGACGGAGCGCGAGGACACCGGCCTGCACTGGACCCCGTCGGGCCCGCCGGTCCTCGGCCCGCCGGCGCTGACGGCCGACGCCGACGGCGCGGCGGCCGTGGCGGCGCTGGCGGCCGACGGCGGCGTGGTCGTCACCCGCCAGAAGGCGGAGCCGGGCCTGGCCCTGGAGCCGTGGACGCGCCTGTAGGCGGAGCCCCGGAACGACCGGTGCCCCGGTCCCTCCGACGAGGGGCCGGGGCGCGCCCGCACCCTCGCCTCGCTGCTCCACACCGACCCCGGGGGCCGCGCCTTCGTCGCCG
>NZ_JBEZUZ010000019.1:87173-92809 GCF_040636735.1 Streptomyces sp. NPDC035033
CCGGAGGGCGGGCTCCAGGCGGGCCCGGCCCGGGAGGAAGCCCAGCTCCATGAGGACCGCGACGCCCGCGACCTTGGACCGGGGCACCGGCGCGTCGGGCGCGGCGTCCGCTCAGCCGCCGGTGGCGGGGGACTTCTTCGCGGCGGCCGGGATCTCGGCGTCGGCGCGGATCGCCTTCCACAGCTGGGTGGCCTGCGGCTCGGCGGGGACCACGCGGTTCGGGTCCCGCTCGTCGTAGGCGACCGGCAGCATGATCGTCTCCATGTTCTGCGGGTCGACGCCGTCGAGGCTGCGGCCGAACTCGCTGAGCGCGGTGAGGGAGGCGAGCTCGGAGTCGGTGGTGAGCGCCTTGGTCGCCGAGTCGGCGATCTTGTACGTCTTGGCGGGGCTGCCCAGCAGGTCCTGGTTCTTCACCTCGGTGAGCAGCGCGGTGAGGAACTGCTGCTGGAGGGTGATGCGGCCGAGGTCGGAGCCGTCGCCGACGCCGTGCCGGGTGCGGACGAAGGCGAGCGACTGGGTGCCGTCGAGCTTCTGCCGGCCGGCGTCGAGGTGGAGGCCGGTGTGGTCGTCGTCGATGGGGCGCCGCACGTCGACGGTGACCCCGCCGATGGTGTCGACCAGGTCCTTGAAGCCGGCGAAGTCGATCTCCACGAAGTGGTCGAGGCGGACGCCGGACATCGACTCCACGGTCTTGACCACGCAGGCGGGGCCGTACTGGGCGTAGACGGAGTTGAACATCACGCGCCGGGCGGAGGGGGCGGTGGTGCCGTCGCCGCGGGCGCACTCGGGGCGGGTGACCAGGGTGTCGCGCGGGATGCTGACGGCGACGGCCTGGGTGCGGCCCTCGGGTATGTGGATCACCAGGGTGGTGTCGGAGCGGCCGCCGCCGACCGCGCCGCCGGCCAGGTCGCCGTTGTCGCCGGCGCGCGAGTCGGAGCCGAGGACCAGCAGGTTCTGCCCGCTGGTGGGCAGCTTCTCCGGGCGGTCGTCGCCGAGCGCCTCGGTGAGGTCGACGCCCTTGATGTTGCCGTCGATGCTGCTGTACGCCCAGTAGAGGCCGCCGCCCGCGGCGAGGAGCAGGACCAGGAGCGTCAGCAGGACGATCCGGCCGGTGCGGCGCTTGCGCGGGGCGGCGCCGCGGCGTCCGCCGACGGCCTCGGGCGTGCGGGTGTCCTGGCTCATCGTGTGCGGTTCCTCGGATTCTGGTGACCGTTCGGGCGCTCGGCGGCGCCCGCGCCTCCGGTGCGCCGGCGCGGCGGCACGGCGGCGCGCGGGGTGAGTGAGCGTGGAGTATAGGCAGACGCTCGGACGGGTGTGCGACACGGGGTGACGGGCCGGGGACTCCCCGGGATCTTTCGGGGACCCATCAGCGCCCCATCAGGGACCAATCGGGGCAAGGAGGGCCGTTCACATATCGGCTGCGTAACAGGAGGCCGAATAAGGCCGCTGTAAGTTGTCCGAAACATGGCTCGGATGTGAAGATCCGGTGCGAGCGGCGAGTCGTGCGTGCGAAGCGCGCTCGCGTTCGTCCGGACCCGCCGCGGTCCGGCACTTCGGGGGGCCGGAGTTCAGCGTTGAGTCCGGGACTGGTCAGATCCGGGCACGTGCGTGGTTCCGGGCGCATGCCGCGCATGCGTGTGGAGTGGAAATGGTGGGCTGAGCACGGTGGCGACCTCTCGCAACCCCGAATCCAGCGCGCTCGTCTCCGCCTACCGGAACCTGGTGCCCGTCCGCGCCCGGCGCCGCATCGTCGCCGGCATCCCGCAGCCCGTCCGCCAGTCGGTGGCCCGCACCCTCACCCAGATCGACTCCGCCCGCTCCGCCGTCGTGGCCCGCGCCGTCGCCGGACGCCGGACCGGCGAGGCCGAACGCGGCACGGTCCGGGTCGTCCAGGACGCCGGCCGCCACCTGCGCGCCCTGGAGATCCCCGGCATCACCGAGTGGGCCGCCCGCGCCCGCAACCTCCACCTCCTCGTCGGCCTCCTGGAGGACGCCGGCCTCCCGTACTTCTGCGTCCGCGGCACCGCCAAGGGCCTCCCCGCCGTCGCCGTCCCGGCCCGCCTCCGCGAGGAGGCCGAGGACCTGATCGCGCACGCCTGCGGCCAGGAGCCCTGCTACGTCGGCGGCGGCGCCGGCGACATGCGCCCCGGCGCCCAGCCCGCCACCTGGCGCCGGCTGCGCTCCGCCGCGGTCGTGCGGATCGCCTGGGTCGTCTGCGACCCCACCGGCCGGCTCGTCTTCGGCGCCGGCTCCGGCTGCGACCTGGAGTTCTGGGAGGAGGAGGACGGCGAGCTGGTCGCCCCCCGCCCCAACCGGGTGGTCGCCCAGGCCCCCGCCGACGCCCCCACCGTGACCGCCCCGCAGGCCCTCTTCAGCCCGGTGCCCGGGCGGTACACCACCGGCCACGCCCGCACCCTGCCCGAGTTCACCGCGCAGCTGCCGGAGGACCACACCTTCCCCGTCGACGTCGTCTACACCTGGGTGGACTCCGACGACCCGGTCTGGCGCGACAGCAAGGAGAGCACCCGCCGGCTCCTCGGCCTCGCGGCCGGCGGCGGCCCCGCCCTGCACGAGCAGGCCGCCAACGACGCCCGCTTCACCAGCCGCGACGAGCTGCGCTACTCGCTGCGCTCGATCCACCAGTACGCGCCCTGGGTGCGGAACGTCTTCCTGGTGACGGCCGGCCAGGTGCCCGGCTGGCTCGACCTCGACCACCCCGGCCTCCGGGTCGTCGACCACCGGGAGATCTTCTCCGACCCGGCCGCGCTGCCCACCTTCAACTCGCACGCCATCGAGAGCCAGCTCCACCACATCCACGACCTGTCGGAGCACTTCCTCTACCTCAACGACGACGTGTTCTTCGGCCGGCCGACCCCCCTCGGGCACTTCTTCCACGCCAACGGGCTCAGCAAGTTCTTCACGTCCAAGGCGCTCATCCCGACCGGCCGCGCCCTCCCCGAGGACCTCCCGGTCAACGCCGCCGGCAAGAACAGCCGCGGCCTGATCGCCCAGCAGTTCGGCACCTTCGTCTCGCAGAAGATGAAGCACACCCCGCACGCCCTGCGCCGCAGCGTCCTCGACGAGATCGAGCGCACCTACGCGCGCGCCCACCACACCACCCAGCACGCCCGCTTCCGCTCCCCGCAGGACGTGCCGATCGCCTCGTCGCTGCACCACTACTTCGCCTACCACTCGGCCCGCGCCACCGTCGGCGACCTGCGGTACGTCTACATCGACATCGGCGACCGGGCCGCCCAGCAACGCCTGGACCGGCTCTCCGCCCGCCGCGACTTCGACACCTTCTGCATCAACGACACCGTCGTGCCCGAGGACCGGGACGCGCAGGAGCGGATGGTGCGGCGCTTCCTCGACGACTACTTCCCGGTGCCGAGCCCGTACGAGCGCACGGACGCCGTGGGGCTCCCCACCCGCCGACTGACCGACCTGGGATGTGCCTACTGATGGGCTCCATACGCACGCGCCTGGGCCGGGCGCGCCGAGCCGCCGTGCACCGGATCGCCGTCCCGCTGCGGGCCCGGCTGCTGCGCTCCGTCTTCCTCCCGCTGCGCGGCCGCCGCTCCGCCCGGGTGCTGTACGCCGCCGTGCTCGACGGCCAGACGATGAACCTGCACGCCGAGCTGCCGGCCGCGGCCCGCGCGGCGGACGGCGCCGAACTGCTCCTCGGCCGCGGCCGCTCGCCGCACCGCAGCCCGGCCCGGGTGCACACCGACCGCTCCGGCCGCGTCCTCGTCGACGCCGCCGTGCTGCTGGGCGCCGGGACCGGCGGCGTCCCGGTCAGGACCGGCGCCACCCGGCTGCGGCTCAGCGTCCGCACCGGCCGCCGCACCCGCAGCTATCCGCTGCTGCTGGTCGAGGGCCCGCACACCTACCGGGGCACCACCCGCCCCATGGCGGCCTCCCCGATCAGCGGCGACCGCTACCGGATCGGGCGCTCGCTCACCGGCAGCGCCCGGCTGCGGCACGCCCCGGCCCGCCCCGGCGCCGAGGTGGTGGACGTCCACATCGAGCACGCCCGGATCGACGTCCGGCTGCGGCTGGTCGGGCTGCCGGCCGAGGACCCCTGGTGCGAGTTCGTCGCCTCCGGCCGGCGGATCCCCTGCGCGCTCACCGAGACGGAGCCGGGCGTCTGGCGGGCCGAGGCCCCGCTGGCCGGGATGTACCCGCTCTCCGGCCGCCGGGAGCACTGGGACGTCCTGCTGCACTCGGGGGAGCGGCGCCCCCACCGGGTGGCGCGGCTGCTGCACGACCTCAGCGACCCGCAGCGGGTGCTCGCGATGCGCCCGGTCGTGGTGGCCCCGCGCAAGGACGCGCTGATGTCGGTGGAGCCCCGCTACACCCCCGCCGGGAACCTCCGGTTCACCTGCCGCCGCGTCGAAGAGACGGCCTGAGGAAGCGCACACCGTGAAAATAACGTTCCTGCTCCCTGCCGTCGACGTCCTCGGGGACCCCGAGCGCGCCGTGCTCCACCTGGCGTCCGAACTCGCCGACCGGCACGAGGTCTCCGTCCTCAGCCTCCTCAAGGCCCGCCGCCGCAGGTTCGCCCCCGCCGACCCGCGCGTGCCCGTCACCTTCCTCGTCGAGGCCGCCGGACCCCAGCGGCGCCCCGTCCGCGAGGGCGGCCCCGACGCGGCCCTCGCCGCCGCGCTCGCCGCCCGCCCCAGCGAGGTCGTCGAAGGCCGCCGGGACGACGCCCACAACCGGCTCACCGACATCGAGGCCGAGTACGCCCTCACCACCCTCACCACCGACGTCCTCGTCACCACCACCCCCGGACTGATGGCGCTCGCCGCCCGCTCCGCCCCCGCCGACACCCTCCTCGTCCACCTGGAGCAGGACGCCTCCGAGGTCGCCGGGCCCGCCGCCCACGAACCGCTGCTGCGCCACACCGCCGGCTTCGACGCCGTCGTCCTGCCCGGCCCCCGCTCCCACGAGTGGTACGCCGAGACCTTCGGCGCCGCCGCCCCCCGCCTCCACGTCGTACCCCCCTCGCTGCCCGAGGGCTTCCGCCCCCGCTCCACCCTCCGGACCCGGATCGTCACCCTCGCCGCCCGCCTGGAGGAGAACGCCGGCGTCGCCGCGGCCCTCGCCGCCTGGGCCCGGGTCTCCCCGCTCCACCCCACCTGGACCCTGCGGATCCTCGGCGACGGACCGCTCGGCGGCGCCCTGCGCCGCCGCCGCGACCAGCTCGGCCTGCACGGCACCGTCCAGCTCGTCGGCGAGGCCACCCACCCCGCCGAGGAGTGGGCCAAGGCGTCGATCGCCCTCAGCACCGCCCGCTCCGACGCCGTCGGCCACTCCCTGATGGAGGCCCAGGCCGCCGGCGTCCCCGTCGTCGGCTTCGACGGCCCCGGCGTCGTCCGCGACGTCGTCGCCGACGGCCGCACCGGCCTGCTCGTCCCCGTCGACGACACCGAGCTCCTCGCCGACCGGCTCGTCCGGCTCGTCGAGGACGAACGGCTCCGCCTCGACCTGGGCGCCGCCGCCGCCGAGCGCGCCGCCGGCTTCGCCCCCGCCGGCGCCACCGCCCGCTGGGAGGAACTGCTCACCGCCCTCGCGGCCGAACGGGCCGGCGGCCGGCGCGCCGCCGCCCGGGCCGCCCGCGCCGCCGCCCGGGC
>NZ_JBEZUZ010000020.1:0-42393 GCF_040636735.1 Streptomyces sp. NPDC035033
GGCGCCGGGCGCCCGCCCCGCCCCCCCCCCCCCCGACTCCCCCCCCCCCGCCCCCCCCCGGCCCGCGGGGGCCCGTCCCCCCCCCCCGGCGGACGTCGTTCCGCACGCCCCGGACGGCGCTACAGCCGCTCGATGATCGTCACGTTCGCCTGGCCGCCGCCCTCGCACATGGTCTGGAGGCCGTAGCGGCCGCCGGTGCGCTCCAGTTCGTGGAGGAGGGTGGTGGCCAGCCTGGTGCCGGTGGCGCCGAGGGGGTGGCCCAGGGCGATCGCGCCGCCGTTGACGTTGACCTTCTCCGGGTCCGCGCCGGTCTCCTTCAGCCAGGCGAGGACGACCGGGGCGAACGCCTCGTTGATCTCCACCAGGTCGATGTCGTCCAGCGTCATCCCGGCCTTCTTCAGCGCGTACGCCGTCGCCGGGATCGGCGCCGACAGCATCCGGATCGGGTCCTCGCCGCGCACCGACAGGTGGTGGATCCGGGCGCGCGGGGTCAGCCCGTGCTCCCGTACCGCCCGCTCGCTCGCGAGGAGCATCGCCGAGGCGCCGTCGGAGACCTGCGAGGAGACGGCGGCGGTGATCCGGCCGCCCTCGACCACCGGCGCCAGGCCGGCCATCTTCTCCAGGCTCGTGTCGCGGCGCGGTCCCTCGTCGGTGGTGACGTCGCCGTACGGGACGATCTCGCGGTCGAAGCGGCCCTCGTCGACGGCCCGGACCGCGCGCCGGTGCGAGCGGAGCGCGAACTCCTCCATGTCCCGGCGGCTGATGTCCCACGTGGTGGCGATGAGTTCGGCGCCGTGGAACTGGTTGACGGGCTGGTCGCCGTAGCGGGCGCGCCAGCCCTCGGAGCCGGCGTACGGGCCCTCGGTCATCCCGAGGGGGACGGCGGCCTGGCGGCTGGCGAAGGCGATGGGGACCATCGACATGTTCTGGGTGCCGCCGGCGACCACCAGGTCCTGGGTGCCGGACAGGACGCCCTGCGCGGCGAAGTGGAGGGCCTGCTGGGAGGAGCCGCACTGGCGGTCGACGGTGACGCCGGGGACCTCCTCCGGGAGGCCGGCGGCGAGCCAGGCGGTGCGGGCGATGTCGCCGGCCTGCGGGCCGACGGTGTCGAGGCAGCCGAGGACGACGTCCTCGACGGCGGCCGGGTCGACGCCCGCGCGCTCCACCAGCGCCTTCAGCACGTGGGCGCCGAGGTCGGCGGGGTGGACGGCGCTGAGCCCGCCGTTGCGCCTGCCGACCGGGGTGCGGACGGCTTCCACGATGTAGGCCTCGGCCATGGTCACTCCTTGTTCGGGGGGAGGGGTCATCAGGGGTGTGCGTCCCGGAGGGCGATGCCTTCCAGGACCGTCGACAGGTACTGGCGGGCGATCTCCTCGGGGCTGTGCCGGCCGCCCGGCCGGTACCAGGAGGCCGCGACCCAGACGGTGTCGCGGACGAAGCGGTAGGTGAGCCGGACGTCGAGGTCGGCGCGGAAGACGCCGTCCCCGACGCCGCGCTCCAGCGTGCCGAGCCAGGCCCGCTCGAAGGGGCGCTGCGCGTCGGCGAGGTAGCGGAAGCGGGGCAGCTCGGCGAGGTGCCGGGACTCCTTCTGGTAGATGGCGACGGCGGCGCGGTGCCGGTCGATCTCGCGGAAGGACTCGGTGACGAGGGCCTCGATGGTCTCCCGGGGGCCGAGCCCGGCGGCGAGCACGGTGTCGTACCGCCCCCACAGTTCGGTGAGGAAGGCCCGCAGGATCTCGTCGAGCATCGACTCCTTGGAGTCGAAGTGGTAGTAGAGGCTGCCCGCGAGCAGGCCGGCCGCGTCCGCGATGCGGCGCACGGTGGTGGCGTCGTACCCCTGGGCGGCGAAGACCTCGGCGGCGGTGGCCAGGAGTTCGCGGCGCCGCTCGGGGGCCGGTCTCACGGGTGCCGGCTGCTGACCGAGAGGACCTCGCCGGTCAGGTAGGAGGAGTAGTCGCTGGCGAGGAAGACGACGGCGTTGGCGACCTCCCAGGGTTCCGCGTGCCGTCCGAAGGCCTCGCGGGAGGTGAGCTCGGCGAGGAGTTCGGGGGTGGTGACCTTGACCAGGTGGGGGTGCATGGCGAGGCTCGGGGCGACGGCGTTGACGCGGACGCCGTACGCGGCGGCCTCCAGCGCGGCGCAGCGGGTGAGGGCCATGACGCCGGCCTTGGCGGCGGCGTAGTGGGCCTGGCCCCGCTGGGCGCGCCAGCCGATGACGGAGGCGTTGTTGACGACGACGCCTCCGGTGCCGGCGTCCCGGAAGCGGCGGAGCGCGGCCCGGGTGCAGCGGAAGGTGCCGCCCAGGGTGACGTCGAGGACCTTGTCCCACTGCGCGTCGGTCATGTCCACGAGGTCGGTGGTGCCGCCGAGGCCGGCGTTGTTGACGACGACGTCGAGCCGTCCGTGCCGCTCCTCGACGAGGTCGAGGAGGGCGGCGACCTGGGCTTCGTCGGTGACGTCGCAGGGCAGGGCGGCGACCTTGTCGGCGCCGAACTCGGCGGCCAGTTCCGCCTCGGACTCCTTCAGGCGGCGGGCGTGGGCGTCGGAGAGGACGACCCTGGCGCCCTCCTCCAGGAGGCGGCGGGCGGTGGCGCCGCCGATGCCGGCGCCGGCGGCGGCGGTGACGACGGCGCTCCGGCCGGCGAGCAGCCCGTGGCCGGGGACGTAGGGCGGCGGCGTACCGAGCGGGGAGGGCTCGGGCGGGGAGGGGTTCACGGGCGGGCCTCCTTGGGCAGGCCGAGGACGCGCTCGGCGATGATGTTCCGCTGGATCTCGTTGGAGCCGGCGTAGAGGGTGTCCGCGCGGGAGAAGAGGAAGAGCCGCTGCCAGTCGGTGAGGTCGTACGGTCCGCCGGCGGCGAGCATGCCGCCGGCCCCGCAGACGTCCATGGCGAGTTCGCCCAGTTCGCGGTGCCAGGTGGCCCAGAAGATCTTGCCGATGGACGCCTCGGGGCCGGGGGCCCCGGCGGCGACGCCGCTCAGCATCCGCAGGGCGTTGAAGCGGATGGTCTCCAGGCCGGTCCAGGCGCGGGCGATGCGGTCGCGGACGACGGGGTCGGCGGCGGCGCCGTTGCGGCGGGCCAGCTCGATGACGGCCTCCAGTTCGCGGCGGAAGCCGACCTGCTGGCCGAGGGTGGAGACGCCCCGCTCGAAGCCGAGGGTCGCCATGGCCACCTTCCAGCCGTCGCCGGGGGCGCCGACGACGTGGGAGGCGTGGGTGCGGGCCCCGTCGAAGAAGACCTCGTTGAACTCGGAGGTGCCGGTGAGCTGGACGATCGGCCGGATCTCCACGCCGGGGGCGCGCAGCGGGACGAGCAGGTAGGACAGGCCGTGGTGGCGGGTGGAGCCGGGCTCGGTGCGGGCGACGACGAAGCACCAGTCGGACTCGTGCGCCTGTGACGTCCAGACCTTCTGGCCGGTGACGACCCAGTCGTCGCCGTCGCGTTCGGCCCGGGTCCGCACGCCCGCGAGGTCGGAGCCGGCGTCGGGCTCGGAGTAGCCCTGGCACCACAGTTCGTCGACGGCGACGATCCGGGGCAGGAAGCGCTCCCGCTGGGCGGGGGTGCCGAAGGCGATGAGGGTGGGGCCGAGGAGCTGTTCGCCGATGTGGCCGACGCGCGCGGGGGCGTCGGCGAGGGCGTACTCCTCGTGGAAGGCGACCTGTTCCTCCAGGCTCGCGCCGCGGCCGCCGTACTCCTTCGGCCAGCCGACGCAGGTCCAGCCGTGGGCGGCCATGTGCCGTTCCCAGGCGAGGCGTTCGGCGTGCGCCTCGTGCTCGCGCCCGGGTCCGCCGCGGCCCTTGAGGGCCGCGAACTCGCCGGTGAGGTGGGAGCGCAGCCAGCTGCGGACCTCTCTGCGGAACTCCTCGACGTTGCTCATGGCCGTACGTTAACCTACCAAACACTTGTTAGGGAAGGAGGGCGGATGTCCGCTGCCCGCACCACCGCACAGACCCCCCACCCGGAGCCCGAGGGCCCCGGGACGGGGGTCACCGAGACCGCCCGCGACGAGGCCGTACGCGACGAGGCCGCCCGGGGCGAAGCCGTACGCGACGAGGCCGCCCGGGGCGAGGCCGTACGCGACGAAGCCGGGCGCGACGAGGCCGGGCGCGACGACCCCGACCGCCCCGGACCGGTCCGCTACGAGCGGCGGGGCCCCGTCGCCGTCGTCACCATGGACCGGCCCCGCTACCGCAACGCCCAGAACTCCGCGATGACCTACGCCCTGGACCGCGCCTTCTACCGCGCGGCCGCCGACGACGAGGTCAAGGTCGTCGTCCTCGCCGGGGCCGGCGACCACTTCTCCGCCGGCCACGACATCGGCACCCCCGAACGGGACGCGCACCTGCCGTTCGAGCGCCGGGCGGGGCTCTGGTGGGACCACTCGGACAAGGCGGGCGCGGAGTCCCGCTTCGCCCGCGAGTCCGAGGTCTACCTGGGCATGTGCCGCCGCTGGCGCGAACTGCCCAAGCCCGTCGTCGCCTCCGTGCAGGGCGCCTGCGTCGCCGGCGGCCTGATGCTCGCCTGGATCTGCGACCTCGTCGTCGCCTCCGAGGACGCCTTCTTCGCCGACCCGGTGGTCCGCATGGGCATCCCCGGCGTCGAGTACTTCGCCCACCCCTGGGTGATGCCGCCGCGCGTCGCGAAGGAGTTCCTGTACACCGGCGACCGGATGTCCGCCCGCCGCGCCCACGAGGTCGGCATGGTCAACCACGTCGTCCCCCGCGCCGAACTCACCGAGAAGACCATGGAGTTGGCGAACCGGATCGCCACCATGCCCCGGATGGGCCTCGCCCTGGCCAAGCGCGCGGTCAACCAGGCCGAGGACCTCCAGGGCCTGCACACCGGCATGGACGCGGTCTTCGGACTGCACCACCTCGCGCACGCGCACAACGCCGAGACCGCCCGCGACGCGCTGGGCGGCATGGACATCCACGCGATGAAGGCGGCGGAAGCCTGATGGACCTCGACCACTCCGCGGCGGACGACGCCTTCCGGGCCGAGGCCCGCGCCTGGCTCGCCGCCCACGTGCCCTCCGTCCCGCTCCCCTCCCTGGAGACCGAGGAGGGCTTCGCCGCCCACCGGGAGTGGGAGCGGACCCTCGCCGCCGGCGGCTGGTCGGCGGTCTCCTGGCCCCGCGCCTACGGCGGCCGGGACGCCTCCGTCCTCCAGTGGCTGGTCTTCGAGGAGGAGTACTACGCGGCCGGCGCCCCCGGCCGGGTGAGCCAGAACGGCATCAACCTGCTCGCCCCCACCCTCTTCGAGCACGGCACCGACGCCCAGCGCGCCCGCGTGCTGCCCGCCATGGCCTCCGGCGAGGTCGTCTGGGCCCAGGCGTGGTCCGAGCCCGAGTCCGGCTCCGACCTCGCGAGCCTGCGCTCCACCGCCGTGCGCACCGACGGCGGCTGGCTGCTCCACGGCCAGAAGACCTGGTCCTCGCGGGCCGCCTTCGCCGACCGCGCCTTCGGCCTCTTCCGCAGCGACCCGGACACCGCGAAGCCGCACCAGGGCCTCACGTACCTGATGTTCCCCCTCGACGCGGAGGGCGTGACCGTCCGCCCGGTCGGCCGGCTCGACGGCAAGCCCGCCTTCGCGGAACTCTTCCTCGACGGGGTCTTCGTCCCCGACGAGGACGTCATCGGCGAGCCCGGCCAGGGGTGGCGGGTCGCGATGAGCACGGCGGGCAACGAGCGCGGCCTGACCCTGCGCAGCCCCGGCCGCTTCACCGCCGCCGCCGACCGGCTCGCCGCCCTGTGGCGGGAGCACGCCGACCCCGCCGACACCGCCCTGCGCGACCGGGTCGCGGACGCCGTCGTCGGCGCCCGCGCCTACCAGCTCTTCACCTGGGCCAACGCCTCCCGGATCGCCGCCGGGGGCACCCTCGGCGCCGAGTCCAGCCTCAACAAGGTCTTCTGGTCCGAACTCGACATCGCCCTCCACGAGACGGCGCTCGACCTCCTGGGCCCCGCGGGCGAGTTGGGCGACGACGCCGCCGACGCCCCGGCGCACGGGAGCTGGGCCGAGGGCTACACCTTCTCCCTCGCCGGCCCGATCTACGCCGGCACCAACGAGATCCAGCGCGACATCATCGCCGAGCGCCTGCTCGGCCTGCCGAAGGGACGCCGGTGATGCGCTTCCTGCCCGACGCCGAGCACCGCGACTTCGCCCGCACGCTGGACGCCCTGCTCACCGCGGCCGGCACCCCCGGCGCCGCCCGCGCCTGGGCGGCCGGCGACCACGCCCCGGGCCGCGCCCTCTGGTCCCGGCTCGCCGGGACCGGCGTCTTCGCCCTGGCCGTCCCCGAGGCGCACGGGGGCATGGGCCCGCTCCCCGTCGAACTGACCTTCGCCTTCGTCGAGTTGGGACGGCACGCGGTGCCCGGCCCGCTCGTGGAGACGGTGGCGGCGGCGGCCCTCCTCGGCCGGCTCGACCACCCCGAGGCCGCCGGCCGGCTGCCGCGCGCGGCCGCCGGCGAGGAGATCCTCTCCCTCTGCGTCCCGCGGGCCGGCGGCCCCTACGCGCTGGACGCCGACGCGGCCGACGCCGTCCTCGTCGTGGACGGCGACGCCCTGCTCCTCGCGGAGTCCGCCGGCCCCGTCCAGCCGTCGGCCGACCCGGTGCGCCGCCTGGCCCGCCCGCTCGGCGGCACGCTCCTGGCGCGCGGACCGGAGGTGACGGCCGCCGCCGCGTACGCCACCGGGCTCGCCGCCCTCACGACGGCGGCGCAGTCCCTCGGCCTCGGCCGGGCGCTGCTCGACCGGACCGTCGCCCACGCCCGGCAGCGCACCCAGTTCGGCGTCCCCATCGGCTCCTTCCAGGCCGTGAAGCACCGCCTCGCGGACACCCTCATCGCCCTGGAGTTCGCCCAACCCCTGGTGCACGCCGCCGCGTTGGCGCTCGCGGCCGGCTCCGAAGAAGCCCCCCGCGAGATCGCCGCCGCCAAGGTCGCCGCGGGCGAGGCCGCGTACGCCGCCGCCCGGACGGCCCTCCAGCTGCACGGCGCCGTCGGCTACACGGAGGAGCTGGACCTCTCCCTCTGGATCCGCAAGGCCCGCCCCCTCCGCGACGCCTGGGGCACCCCGGCCGCCTGCCGGGCCCGCGTCCTGGCCCCCTGACCCCCGCCCCTCCCTCCGGAAAGGAAGCGACGGCATCATGAGACTCACCGACGAGCACGAGGAACTGCGCGCGTCCGTCCGGGCGTCGCTCCGGCGCCACCCCGGCGGGGCGGCCTGGCGTCCGCTGGCCGGGCAGGTCGGGGTCGCGGGCCTGGCCGTGCCGGAGGAGTACGGCGGCGCGGGCTGCGGGGCCGTGGAGGTCCACGTGGTGATGGAGGAGCTGGGCCGGGAGCTGAGCCCCGTCCCGTACCTCGGCTCCGCCGTCCTCGCGGTCCGCGCGCTGCTGGCCTCCGGCGACCGGGCGGCCTGCGCCGACCTGCTGCCCGGCCTGGCCGCGGGCACCTCGGTGGCGGCCCTGGCCTGGGCGGAGTCCGGCTCCTGGGACCCGGCCGCGATCCGTACCCGCGCCGCTCCGGCCGCCGGAGGCTGGCGTCTGACGGGCGCGAAGGAGCACGTCCTGGACGGCGCCCGGGCCGACGTCCTCCTGGTGGCCGCCCGCACCCCCGCGGGCCCCTCCCTCTTCGCCGTCCGTCCGGACGCCCCCGGCGTGCGCCACGAGGAGACGGTCCCCATGGACACCACCCGCCTCCAGTCCCGCCTCCTGCTCACCGACGCGGAGGCCCGCCTCGTCGGCGCCGAGGGCGACGGCGGCCGCGTCCTGGCCGAGGTCCTGGACCACGCCTGCGCGGCCCTGGCCGCCGAACAGGTCGGCGCGGCGGCGAAGTGCCTCGAACTGACGGTGGCGTACGCCGGGGAGCGGGTCCAGTTCGGCCGCCCGATCGGCTCCTTCCAGGCCGTGAAGCACCGCCTGGCGGACGCCTACGTCCGCGTGGAGTCGGCCCGTTCGGCGGCCCTGGGCGCGGCCTTCGCCGCCGCGGCGTCCGGACCGGGACCGGAGCTGACCCGTCTGGCCGCCTCGGCGAAGTCGATCTGCTCGGAGGCGTTCTCCGAGGTCGCGGCCGAGACGATCCAGCTCCACGGCGGCATCGGCATCACCTGGGAACACGACGCCCACCGCTACTTCAAGCGCGCCCACGGCACGGCCCACCTCTTCGGCCCCCCGCACTGGCACCGCTCCCGGCTGGCCACCGCCCTCGGCCTGGCCCCGCCCGCCGCCTGACCCACCGCCCGCCGGGAACGGGAGGGACCGCGCCGCCCACCCGGCGCGGCCCCTTCCCGTTGCCGGCGGGCGGCGCGGCGGCTCAGCCCGCCGCGGCGGGCCGCGCGCGGAGGGAGGCGACCGCCTCGGCGGGGGTGATCGCGCCGTGGACGCTCTCCACGAGGAGGGCCTCCATGGCGCGGAGCAGGCCCTCGATCACCGGGACCGGGAGGTAGTGGGTGTCGGCCATGAGGAAGAGGTGGAGGCTGTCGGGCGAGTAGGGGGTGTGGACGAAGTACTTGGCGTCCTGGCGGGCCCAGGAGCCGATGAAGGTGATCTCGCTCTTCTCCCGGAGGGCGAGCAGGCCCTCGGCGTCGTCGTCGGCGAGGTCCGGCAGCTCGTCCCAGCGGTCCTGCATGCGGACGTCGTTGAAGAACGCCGACAGGTCGACGTCGCCGCCGCGGGCGGCGCGGACCCGCTCGCGCACCCGGTCCATGGCCTCCGGGTCGTACTCGCCGCTGCGGTAGGCGCTCATCGCCGTGAGGAACCCGCCGCGGACGGCCTCCTCGAAGGTGCCGTCGCCGACGGCCATGGTGAACAGCGCGTTCTCGGTCTGGGCGCCGACCATGCGCTGGAGGCGGGGTTCGTTGCGGTTGCCCGCGATGAGGAGCATGACCGCCCGGTCGTGGCCGGTGTACGCGGCGAGGGTGACGGCCGCGGCGGTGAGGAGCACCGTGCTGGTGCTGACCCGGCAGCGGTCGGCGAGCCGCTGGGCCGCCACGGCGCCGGCGACGGACTCCAGGCGGAGGCGCACGAAGCGCTCCGGGTCGTCCTCGGCGGCGGCGTCGGGCGGGGGCGGGAAGTCGAAGTGGGTGGCGGGGACGGTGCCGAGCGCGCGCTCCCAGTGGTCGAGGGCCGCCCGGCCGCGCCGGGCGCCCTCGCCCTCCTGCTGGTGGCGGGCCTGGTCGAGGGGCTGCCATGCGACGGGGTCGGGTTCCTCGCCGCGCAGCAGGCGGTTCAGGTCGTCCTCCAGGACGCGGACGCCGCTGAAGTCGCTGGCCTGGTGGGAGACGACCAGGACCAGCCAGGCGGGGCGCCCGCCGTCGGTGAGGATCGCGTACCGCATGCCGAACTCCTCGGCGTTGCGGAAGGGGGTGGCGGCGAGGTCGCGGGCGAAGGCCAGGGCCTCCTCCTCGCCGGCGCCGTCGGAGGGGTGCAGGCCGACGTCGAAGGTGCCGTCGCCGTGGACGGTCTGCGTCGGGCCCTCGGGCTTCTGCTCGAAGGTGGTGCGCAGGGCCTCGTGGCGGGCGACGAGCCGGCCCAGGACGGCGAGGACCCGGTCGGTGGTGATGCCTTCGGGGAGCCGGTGGGCGCGCGGGAGGTTGAAGTAGTGGGCCTCCTCGTCGAGCCAGCGGATGGATCTCCAGATCGCCTGCTGGCCCCAGCTCATGGGGGCCGTTCCGGAGCGCAGGCCGGAGAACGGGACCGTCAGGGTGGTGCGCGGTGACATGCGATTCCTCACAGGGGCGTCTCGGACGGGAGGTCGGTGGCGGTGAGGGGACGGGCCGGGACGGCGCTGACCACCGTCACCACGGCCTCGCGGTGTTCGTCGGTCCAGTCGAGGACGTGCGGGCCCTCCCCGCGGTCCGGGCGGTCGCCGGGTCCGTCCGGACCGCGGGGAGGGGCCGGCGCGGACGGGCCGGGGCCGCGGGGCGGCGGGGCGACCCCCGCCTTGAACAGGGCCTCCTTGCGCACCCACGTCCGCAGCAGGGCCCGGCCGGGGTCGGGGGCGGCGGCCACGGCCCGCTGCTCGGCGTCGGTCAGGAAGCGGGCGGGAGCACCGGGCGGGCCGGGCCGCCGGGCGGCCGGCTCCACGTCGACGCCGACCGCGCCGGGACCCACGGCGACGGCGACGAGTCCGTCGGCGTGGCTGAGGCTGACACCGGTGCCGGGGTGCCCGCGCAGGTAGGGACGGCCGTGCCCGTACCGGCCGCAGGCGGCGCAGAACTGGGCCGGGTCCAGTTCGTACGCCGGCCTGCCGGTCCACCGGGCCGCGCAGAGCCGCAGCAGCAGACGGGCCGCGAGGACGTCGTCGCGGCGGCCCGGCACCCGGATCAGGTCGAGGCGCCGCCGCTCCCACGGGGCGAGCAGTTCCTCGCCGAGGCCGGGGCGGGCGAGGACCTCGGCCGTGGTGGCGACGGCGGCGAGCGCGGGCCCGGTGCGGCGGGTCACGGCCGGGCGGCGGCCAGCAGGGCGGACACGTGGTCGGTGGTGAGCACCTGCACGCCGATGCCGGCGATCTCGGCGAGGCCCTGCTCGCTGGTGCGGGAGAGGGCGTCCTCGACGGCGATCAGCCGGAAGTCCCGCTCGCTGGCCTCGATGAGCGCGGCGCGCGGGCAGTTGGGCAGGTTGCAGCCGGCGACCACCAGGGTGTCCACGCCGTGTTCGGCGAGCAGCCCCTCCAGGGAGGTGCGGTAGAAGGCGCCCCAGCGCGGCTTGAAGACCGCGTACTCCCGCGGGCCGAGGAGCTGGTGGCCGGGGCCCCGCAGCAGTGCCTCCGGGTCGAGTTCGGGCGCGCCCTCGGGGGCGAGCCCGGGGGCGAGGGCGCTGCCGGGGGTGCCGGGGGCGACGACGGGCGTTCCGTCGGCGAGGAGGGTGCGGCGGACCAGGTCGGCGTTGCCCCCTCCCTTCTCGTACAGGCGGACGACGTGGAGGACGGGGCGTCCCGCGGCCCGGAACTCGTCCGTGAGGCGGCGTACCCGGGGCAGGATCTCGGTGGTGCCGGGGATGCCGTGGGGGCTTTCGGAGAGGAAGTCGTTCTGGAGGTCGATGGTGACGAGGGCCGATGTCGCGAGGTGCGGTGCGAGGTACGGGTCGTCGGTCGGGGCGGTGGTGCTCATGCCTGCGCCTCGGCGGGGGTGAGGAAACGCTCCTGGATGCGGTCGAGGGTGCAGAAGTCGTCGATGCTGACCTCCTGGAGGTCGATGGTGCGGCCGGAGACGCTCTCGAGGAGGTAGATGAACTCCAGGAAGTCGAGGGAGTCGATGAGGCGGGCCTCGATGAGGTCCTCGTCGCGGCCGATCGGGCCGTCGAGGCCGGGGTTCTTCTCGTGGATCCAGGCGATGACGCGTTCCATGGCGGTCTGCTCCTTCTTCTGGTGGGGGCTACTCGGGTTTCCGGCCGATGAGGAGGCGGGCGGAGGGTTCCGGGGTGCGGCGGGCCTCGACGTCGGCGAAGCCGGCCTCGGTCATCAGCTCGGTCATCTCCGGAGCGGTGTAGCTGCGGCCTCCGCTCCAGAGGACGAGGGCGGAGAGGTTGTGCAGGGTGGTGAAGACGGGGGCGGTGCGGGACTCCTCCAGGAAGTGGCCGTGGACGAGGACCCGGCCGCCGGGGCGCAGCGCGGCGAGGGCGCGGCGGAGGATGTCGAGGCCCTTGTCGTGGCTCTCCTGGTGCAGCACGTTGGAGAGGAGGACGACGTCGAGGTCGGTGCCGAAGGCGTCCTGGTAGTAGTCGCCCTCGCGGACGGTGACGCGGTCGGAGAGTCCGGCCCCGGCGATGGTGGCGCGGGCGATGGGGACGACCCCGGGCAGGTCCACGACCTCGCTGCGGGCCTCGGCCCACGCCTTGCACAGGGCGATGCTGTAGGTGCCGGCGCCGCCGCCGATGTCGGCGACGCGGACCGGGCCGGGGTCCTCCAGGGTGTCGGCGAGGTCCTGTGCGGTGCGGGCGTTGTAGACGTGCATGCCGAGGATGAAGTCCTCGACGTAGGCGGGGTCGTCGCCGAGCCGGGTGCCGCGGTGTTCGACGGCGTGGCCGAGGCGGACGGCTTCGCCGAGGTCGCCCCAGGGGCCGTACCAGCGGCTCATGACGTCGACCCAGCGGCTGATGGACTCGGGCGATCCGCTGGTCAGGAGCCGTGTGGCGACCGGCGCGTTGGAGTAGGCGCCGGTGCCGGGGTCGCGGACGAGGAGGCGGAGCGCGGTGGCGGCGTCGAGGAGCCGGCGGCAGGGCTCGGCGGGGAGGGAGAGCCCGGCGGCGAGGTCGTCGGCGGGGAGGGGGCCGTCGGCGAGGGCGTCGAAGACGCCGAGGCCGGTGGCGGAGAAGAGCACCTGGGCGTGCCAGTAGCCGAAGGCCATCTGGCTGATCTGGCTGAGCTGGAGGTCGGGGGCCATGGGTGGGTCACGTCCTTCCGAGGACGGCGGGAGGGGCCGGTTCGGCGGCGGTGGTCCGGCCGCGGTAGCGGGCGACGACGGCGGCGGCCGGGACGACGGCGTCGATGCGCGCGGTCCCGAGGCCGGCGTAGCGGGCCATGTCGTCGACGCGGCCCTCCGCCTCGGTGGTGGGCGCGGCGGCGGAGCCGAGGGGCACCGGCCGCCGGCGGCCGTCGGCGACGGTGGTCCAGGCGATGAAGCGGGCGGGCGGTGGTTCGGGGGCTTCGGTGACCGGCCCGCGCAGCACCCGGTGGGGGCGGCCGGGCCAGCCGATGGTGAAGCGTTCGGTGATGGTGGTGCCGTCCTCGCCGGTGGCGACGAGGGCCTGCTTGTACGCGGGGTGGGCGGCGGACTCGGCGGCGGCCACGAAGGCGGTGCCGCAGAGGCAGCCCGAGGCGCCGGCGTCGAGGAGGGGGGCGAGGTCGGCGGCGTCGTGGAGGCCGCCGGCGGCGAGGAGGACCTGGCCGGGGAGGGCGGCGGCGGTGCGGGCGAGCAGGTCGCGCAGCGGCAGGGTGCCGAGGTGGTGGCCGCCGGCCTCGGTCCCCTGGAGGGCGACGGCGGCGGCGCCCAGGTCGGTGGCGCGGGCGGCGTCCTCGGGGGTGCCGACCTGGACGAGGAGCCGGTGGCCGGCGTCGAGGACCCGGCGGACCTGGTCGAGGGGCGGGAGTCCGTAGCTGTTGAGGACCAGGGGGCGGTCGGCGGCGTCGACCACGGCCCGGAGCTGGCCGGCGAGGAGTCCGGCGGCGACTTCGGGGATGACGTTGACGCCGAAGGTCGCGGCCGTGCGGGCCGCCGTGTCCCGGACGAGCGCCGCGGCCTCGTCCGGGGCGGCCTTGTAGAGGGCGACGGTGCCGAGCGCGCCGGCGTCCGCGACGGCGGCGGCGAGCGCCGGCCCGGCGATGCCCCCCATGCCGGCCTGGACGAGGGGGAAGGGGACGCCGAGGGCGGCGGCGCCGCGCGCGAGGGCGGCTTCGCGCGCGGTGCCGACCGGCTCAGGAGCGGACATCGCGGAGCCTGTCCAGGGCCTGCTCGGCGGAGCCGTGGGCGAGGATCATGGCGTGCACCCAGCGCTCCACGCCGAAGGCGACGCAGGCGCTGTAGGCGGTGCCGTGCTCGCCGGCGGTGATGGCGAGGCGCTCGCCGAAGAAGTTGCGGTGGCGGTTGACGGAGGCGATGGCGGTGCCGTCGGGCGCGCTGAACTCGTGCTTGACCGGGTCGAGGGCCATGAGCTTCGCGCGGGAGCCGCCCTTGTCGTAGAAGGGGTCGTCGGCGGTGGCGCGGGTGAGGGTGAGGCCGAGGCGTTCGGCGAGCTCCTGGACGAAGGAGGCGCCCTGCTCCAGGTGGGCGACGGCGCCGTCCTTGGTGCCGAGGTAGAGCACCTCGCGCATGTGGAAGCCCCAGAGGCGGCGCAGGCCGTCGTAGTGGGTCTCGTTGCGGAAGCAGCGTCCCGCGGCGGAGAGGCGCAGCCCGTCCGCGCCGACGTCGGCGCCCTCCAGGGAGAGGAGCAGGCCGTAGCAGGTGGCGGAGGGGAGCAGGTGTCCGGTGGGCGTGAGCGCGAGGTCGCCGGCCGGGGTGCCCGCGGCGAGGTCGTCGAGGCCCTCGGGGGCGAAGCGGGCGGCGGAGACCCCGAGGTGGGGGAAGTTGCGGAAGTAGTCGAGCTTGGTCAGGCCCTCGACGGAGAGCAGCGGCGGGCCGACGACCTCGGGGGCGGCGAGCCGGGCGGCGAGGCCGCCGAGGAGTTCGTCGAGTCCGTGGAGGAGGGCGGTGCGGACCGGGTCGAGGGTGACGAGTCCGGCGCCGGGGCTTGTGAGCGGGAGGGCCGGCAGGGCGGTGGTGGGGCTCATGGGGCGTTCCTCTCGGGTGGTGGGCCTGCTGGTCAGTCGAGGACGCCGATGCGCCGGTAGAAGGTGGTGGTGCGGGAGACGATCGCGTCGTGGGCGGGCTTGCGCGCGGGGTCGGCGAGCAGTCGCGTCCGGAAGGCGAAGGGGTCGGCGATGCCGGCTTCGCGGTAGGCGTCGACGCTGTAGAGGGACTGCAGGGAGGTGGTGATGTACCGCTCGATGTAGGCGCGGGCCGCGTCGAGTTCGGCCGGGTCGCCCTCGGCCTTGAGGCGTTCGTAGAAGGCGCGGACGAGCTGGCAGCCGAAGGCGATGTGGCGGGACTCGTCCTGGTGGTGGACGCGGTTGATGGCGCGGATGGTCTCCGGCAGGGCGGTGTCGGCGGCCATCTTGCTGTTGAAGTGGTCGACGATCTGCTCGAAGATCAGGATGCGGCTGAAGACGATGAAGTTGCCGAGCAGGGCGGACTGTTCGCGGGCCGGGAAGGCCATGGAGCGGTCGGGGAAGAGCCGGCCCCCGTAGCGCAGGCAGAACTCGGCGAAGAACCACATGTGTTCGTTCTCCTCGCCGAGGAAGTGGTGGAAGAACGGGGTGGGGATCTCGTAGCCGGGTGCGTGGATCCGGTTGACGACCTCCGCCATGAGTTCGCGGATGCCGTGCACGTTCAGGCTGTAGAAGTTGATGCTCTCCCACTTGGCGAGGGCGAGGTACTGCTCGCGGGTGAGCTCGGCGGCGGCGTCGGTGCCGTGGACCGTCATCAGGTCCTCGCTCATCCACAGGGCGCCTTCGGGGATGGCGTCGGGCCACTCGAAGGTCTGGTACGGGTTGTAGTACTCGTTCTCGGCGGCGGTGGTGAGCCGCTGGACGGCACTGCGGACCTCTTCGTCCCACAGGGGTGCGGCGGTCGTCATGACTTTCCTCCGAGGATCGGGGCATGGGTGTACCGCGCGTCGGCAGGGCGGAGCGGCGGGCAGGGCCCACGGGCGGGTCGCGGCGACGGGGCGGGAGACTCGGCGAGTCGGAAACGGGCCGGGAGCGGACGGGAAGGGCCGGGTTGCGGCGGCCGCTCGCCTTGAGGTTAGTCACGCCCGGCGGCCCATGTCTAGACCAGAAGCGATCACTCGGGCGGGGGCTCGTCCGCTTCGTCGCGGACGCAAAACTTCCTCATGTCCAGCTGCCAATACGGCACTTGACAGTTCTGAAGGTCTGGACCAATCGTGTGGTGCGGTGCCACCCCGCCCGTCCGGGTGCGCTGTCGCGAACCACCCTTCCCGCAAGGAGAACGCGCTTGTCGCCGCCGATCGCCCCCACCGCCCCCGCTTCCCGGATCCGCTCCCGCACGAGGCGGACACGGGCTCTGCTCGGACTGCTGCCGCACGCGGGGGCCGGGCTGGTGTCGGCCGCCGTCGCCCTCAACCTCGTCATCGGCCTGCTGCCCCTCGCCTTCATCGTCTGGATGAGCGTGCTGCTCGACCGGCTGCCGCGGGCCGGCACCGGCGCCGGCGCCGTGCTCGCGGCCCTCTTCCTCGCGCTCGGCGCCTTCGTCCTCCAGCAGTTGCTCGCCCCCTTCCAGGCGGCGCTGGGCGAGGTCGTGACCCGCAGGGTGGACGGCCACTGCGTGACCGGGCTCATGGACACCGCGCTGCGCCGCGCGCCGATCTCCCTGCTGGAGAACGAGGAGACCCTGAAGCTGCTCAGCGACGCCCGCGGCGCCTTCGACCGGCTGCTGCCCACGCCCGGCGACGCGGCCGCCGGGGCGCTCGCGCTGGTCGCCCGCTACACCCAGCTCCTGGGCGCGGTGGTCCTCGTCGGCATCACGCTCTCCCCCTGGGCGGCGCTGCTGACCGGCGCCACCGCGCTCCTCCTGCGCTTCGGGCAGCGGGGGTCCCTCGGCCGGTTCGCCGGGCTGTACCAGGGCCTCGCCGGGGAGCGGCGGAGGATCGCGTACATGCTCAGGACGGCGGGCGGGACCGAGGCCGCCAAGGAGATCCGCGTCCTCGGCCTGTCGGGCTGGTTCGGCGCCCGGCACCACGCCGACATGCGCGGCTACCTGACCCCGCTGTGGGAGGGGCGGCGCCGGATCCTGATGGGCCCGTTCGTCGTGCTCGCCCTCGCCGGGCTGGCCGGCGGCTCCGGCGCCCTGCTGCTGCTCGCGGGACCCGCCGCACGCGGCGAACTGACGCTGCTGACCCTCGCGATCGCCCTCCAGGCCGTCCTCATCCCGCTGCGGTTCGGGGTGTACTTCCCCGAGTGCGACGTCCAGACCCAGTACGGCATGCAGGCGTACGACTCCCTCGCCGCCCTCACCGAGCGCGCGGCCGGGCCGGAGGCGGCGCCCCTGCCCGGAGCCCGCCGGCCCGCGTCCGGCGACGCGGTTCCCGCGCCGACCGGGGGCGTGCGCTTCGAGAACGTCGTCTTCCGCTACTCCCCCGACGGGCCCGCCGTCCTCGACGGACTGGACCTGGAGATCGAGGCCGGCCGCTCGACCGCGATCGTCGGCCTCAACGGCGCCGGGAAGACCACCCTGGTCAAGCTCCTCACCCGGCTCCACGAGCCCACCTCCGGCCGCGTCACCGCCGACGGCGCCGACCTGAACACCTGGACGGCGGCCGAGTGGCAGCGCCGGCTCGCCGTCACCTTCCAGAAGTTCAACCGGTACGAGCTGAGCCTGCGCGACAATGTGGTGCTCGGCGCGCCCGACACGGGGGACCCCGAGGACGGCGCCTTCGACGCCGCCGTGGCCCGCGCCGGCCTCGACGACGTCCTCGCCCGCCTCCCCCACGGCCCGGACACCGTGCTGTCCCGCCAGTACGAGGACGGCCTCGACCTCTCCGGCGGGCAGTGGCAGCGCGTCGCCCTGGCCCGCTCCTTCTACGCGGTCGAGCGCGGCGCCCGGCTGCTCGTCCTGGACGAGCCGACCTCACAGCTCGACGTCCGCGCCGAGGTCGAGTTCTTCGACCGCTTCCTCACCATGACCAAGGGCCTGACCAGCGTGGTCATCTCGCACCGGTTCTCCACCGTCCGCCGCGCCGACCGGATCGTCGTCCTGGAGCACGGCAGGGTCGCCGAGCAGGGCACCCACGAGGAACTGCTGGCCCTCGACGGCCGCTACGCCGAGCTGTTCCGCCTCCAGGCGCAGCGGTTCTCCGACCCCGTCCTGGAGGAATCCCGGTGACCACCCTCTTCCTCGCCGTCCGCACCCTGCTCCGGCTCGCGCACCGGCTCGACCCGCGCCGGCTGTACGTCTCGGCGGCCCTGCTCCTCGTCGGGCTGCTCGCCACCCCGGCCGTCGCCCTGCTGCTGCGCGCCTTCACCGACCACGCCCTCGACGGAGCCGTCGACACCGCGGCGTGGCTCGCCGCCGGCATCGCCGCCGCCCTCGTCCTCGAACTGTCCATGGGACACTTCGCCCACCTCTTCTACTTCGAGCTGGGAGAGCAGCAGGAGACCGAACTGCGCCAGGAGGTGCTGGCCGTCGCCAACGGCACGCACGGCCTGGAGCACCTGGACAGCCCGGAGTTCGCGGACACGCTCACCCTCGTCCGGGAGGAACTGCCGCGCACGCGGGCGGCGATGGAGGCCGTGCTCCAGCTCTGCGGGCTCGCCCTCCAGGCCGTCCTCACCACCGTCATCCTCGCCACCGTCAACCCGTGGCTGGCGCTGCTGCCCCTGGCGGCGGTCCCGCCCGTGCTGGTGGCCGACCGGGCCCAGGCCGTCCTCGACCGGGCCAAGGAGCGCGCGGCCGAACCCACCCGGCTCAGCCGTCATCTGCTCGCCCTGGCGACCTCCGAGCACTCGGTGCCCGAGGTCCGGCTCGGCGGCGCGGAACACGAACTGATGAGCCATCAGGCGCGGGCGTGGCAGCGCTCGACCGACCTGCTGCGCCGGGCCGCGCTGCGCGCCGCGGCCCTCCGCGCGAGCGGGCAGTTGCTGTTCGCACTCGCGTACGGAGGGGGGCTGTGGCTGGTGGTCCGGCAGGCCCTCGACGGCGCCGTCGACGCCGGCGACGTCATCCTCGTCATCACCCTCGCCGTGCAGGTGAGCGTGCAGGTGGCGAGCGCCCTCGGGCTGCTCGCGATGCTCCAGGGCGCGGGCCGCACCTTCGAGCGGCTGGAGCGGCTGCGCCGCTGGTCCGCCGTACCGGCCCCGGCCCCCGCCGCGGCTCCCGCGGCCACGATGGCCGCCGTCCCGGCCCGCCTCGAAGAGGGCATCCGGCTGGAGAACGTCTCCTTCCGCTACCCCGGCAGCGACCACGACGTCCTCACCGGCGTCGACCTGACCCTGCCCGCCGGCGCCACCGTCGCCCTGGTCGGCGAGAACGGCGCGGGCAAGAGCACCCTGGTCAAGCTGTTGTGCGGGATGTACCGCCCCACCACCGGACGCGTCCTGGTGGACGGCGTCGACCTGCGCGAGCTGGACACCGCGGCCTGGGCCGCGAGGATCGCCCCCCTCTTCCAGGACTTCGCCCGCTTCGAGCTGCCGCTGCGCGAGAACGTCGGCGTCGGCCGGCTGTCCGCGCTCGACGACGACGAGACGCTGCGCGGCGCGATCACCGCCGCCCGCGCCGACCGGGTGCTCGACCGGGTGCCCGGTGGTCTCGACGGCCTGCTCGGCAAGGGCTACGGCGACGGCGCCGAGCTCTCCGGCGGTCAGTGGCAGCTCCTCGGCCTGGCCCGCTGCCTGGTCCGCCGGGACCCGCTCCTGATGCTCCTCGACGAACCGGCCTCGGCCCTGGACGCGGCGGCCGAGCACGAGCTGTTCGAGCGGTTCACCGACGCGGCGGGCCGGGCGAGTTCGGACTCCGGTTCCCTGACCCTCTTCATCTCGCACCGCTTCTCCACCGTCCGCTCGGCCGACCTGATCGTCGTCCTGGAGAAGGGCACGGTCCGGGAGCGGGGCGGCCACGACGAACTCCTCGCCGCCCGCGGCCTCTACGCGGAACTCTTCGAACTCCAGGCCCGCGCCTACCAGTAGGCCGCCCTCCGACCCAGAGAAGGACCCGATGGACCTCGCGCAGACCCCGCCCGCCCTCCGCCGCCGGCGACCGCCCCGCCTGCACCGTGCGGCGACCGACCTGCCGTACTTCAGTGCGGACGGGGAGTCCTACCTCGCCCGGACCTCGCTGCGGGAGCTGAAGAAGTCCCGCCCCCTGCGGGTCCTGTCCGAGGAGGACTTCGCACACTGGCAGAGCTACGGCTACGTCATCGTCCGCGAAGCGATCCCCGCCACCACTGCCCGCCGCCTCCTCGACTTCACCTGGGACTTCCAGGGCCTCGACCCCCACGACCCCCACACCTGGTACGCCGACCGCCCCTTCCGCACCGCACTCGACCGACAACTCCACATCTACGGCTTCGTCGAGGCCTACCACCACCAACTCCTGTGGGACAACCGCCAGACCCCCCGCGTCTACGACGCCTTCGTCGACGTCTGGGACTGCGAAGAACTCTGGGTCACCCTCGACCGCCTCAACCTCAACCCACCCAACACCGGCAACCGCGACCGCGCCCTCATCGAACCCACCGACCGCGGCTTCGACATCGAACTCCACTGGGACATCGACACCACCCTCGACGTCCCGCCCCAACGCGTCCAGGGCATCATCGCCCTCACCACCACCACACCCGAGACCGGCGGCTTCCAGTGCGCCCCCGAACTCTTCCACCGCTTCGACCACTGGAAAACCCGCCAACCCGCCGACCGCGACCCCCTCCGCCCCACCACCGACCGCTCCGAGTTCCCCGTCGTCCGCCCCGACCTCAACCCCGGCGACCTCCTCATCTGGAACGGCCTCCTCGCCCACGGCGTCGCCCGCAACACCTCCACCCACGACGTCCGCGCCGTCCAATACCTCTCGATGATGCCCGCCCTGGAAGAACACACAGCACTGCGGAAGTCCCGCATCGACTCCTGGCGCCACCTGCGCACCCCCCGCTGGAACCGCACCCTCGTCGGCGACCCCGTCCTCCACGAATCCCAGCGCTACCCCACCGCCGAACTCACCCCCCTCGGCGCCCGCCTGCTCGGACTCGACCCCTGGCACCCCACCCCGGACCCCAGGGAGCCCGCGTGCACCGCGTCTGCCTAGCGCTGCCCACCGACCGGGCCTGCGCCGCCACGATCGCCGAACTCGGCGCCGAAGCGGCCTACGCGGTCCGCGCCTTCGACGGGGTCGAGGTCCACCTGGTCGTCCTCGACACGTCGGGGCCGGCGGTCCTCGCCGGGAACCGGGCGGCGGTCGACGCGCTGCCGCCCGTCCCGGGCGTCACCGTCCACCACCTCGACGAGCGCCGGCAGCGGGAGTTCCTGCACGAGGCCGTGCGGCGCTCCGGCGTCGTCGAGGCCGACCGGCTGCACCGCCTCCTCCTCCCGGACGGCGTGTCGTACGGCGCCTGCACCGACCGCCTCTTCCTGGTCGCGCGCGCCCTCGGCTGCGTCTCCGTCCACCGGCGCGACTCCGACGGCCGGTACCAGCACCACGACGGCGCGCCGCTCTTCCCGGTCCACCACGAGCTGGCGACGCTCGGCCGGCGCGCCGCCGACGTCGCGGCCGCCGGCCTCGTGACCCGGAGCCGGCTCGACCCGGCCCTCGCGGACCGCCGGGTGGTGCTGGCCGGCGGCTCGTTCATCGGCGAGATGTCGGTGGACCTCGACGGCATCCGCCAGGCCGACCCCGAGGTCTACCGCGAGGTCGTCGGCCTCTGGATCCCCGCCGACTGCCCCGAGCCGTGGCGGCGCGGGCTGGTCGAGGAGTCCTTCCGCGGTTCCCGCGCCGCCCCCTTCACCGGCGACCTGACGACGCTCACCACCGTCAGCCCGATGCGCGTCGACATGTGCAACATCGCCTTCGCCGAAGACGTGTACGCGCGCGTGCCGCTGCCACCGGCCACCGACACCATCGGCACCGACTACTTCCTCACCCACCTCGTGCACGACGCCCGGCTGCCCGGCGTCCAGCACAACCGCGACATCGTCAACCACTACACCGCCGAGCGGCGTACCGGCCCGGGCTTCCTCGCCTACCAGCTCCGCTTCGTGCGCTTCCTGCTCTCGATGCGGTACTTCCACGCGCTGTACGCCCGTTTCAGGGCGGCGCCCGACGACCTCCTCGACGCCACCGGGCGCGTGCGCGCCGCCGCCGTCGCCGCGCACGTCCGGGAGACCCTCCGGCTCGACCGGGCCGAGAACGTGCACCGCCTCGACGTCCTGGACCGCTCCTACCGCAAGCTGGGCGGCCGGTACGCATCCGTGGCGGACGCCCTGACGGCGGAACGCGGGTCCCTCCTCGACCGGGCGGAGGAGGACATGGCCGATTTCGCCTTCCTGATCGAGACCTGGCACCCCCTGATGCGAGCCGCCCCGTCCGCCGTGACCCGCCTCCTCGAAGACCCCCGACCGCCCTCCCGACGGTAGGCGGGCGCCCGGCGCACGACCGGTCCCCGTGCGCCGTCGCGCATGCCGTGTGGTCCCCGACCCGCCTCCAGGCTCGGTCTCCTCCCCTTCGCGATCCTTCCGTTCTCTTCGTCGAGCGGTCAGCACTGTGCTAGCTTCCTGCTCCGGTCATACGCTCAACTGGGGGGACCAGAGCCGTTGATGACACTCGGGGGCGAGAACACGAGCGGACGACGCGTGCCGGAACGACAGCTTCACGACGCCGTCGTCGTCGTTCCCGGCATCATGGGCAGCGCCCTCAGGGACGTCGAGAACGACACTCCCTTATGGGGGCTGGGCCGCCTCTTCCAGTACTCCGCCCGCACCCACGCGCGACGACTGCGCGCCCTGGCCGTCACGGACGCCGAACTGGCAGGTGAGACCGGCCGGGTCGAGGCGACCGGCGTGCTGAACATCGCCGACTGGTTCCCGGGACTCGGCCACGCCCAACCGTACAACGACCTGATCTCCAGGCTGAGACGAGCCGCCCTGCACAAGGCCGCGGTCCTGCCCTTCCCCTACGACTGGCGCCTGTCCGTCGAGCACAACGGCGCCCTGCTCGCCCGCGAGGTCCGCCGCCACCTGGACGACTGGCGGACACACGGCGCCCACCGCCGCTACCTCGACGAGCACCCCGAGGCGGGCCCCGCGAAGGTGCTGATCGTCGCTCACTCCATGGGCGGCCTGCTCGCCCGTGAGGTCCTTCACCGCGGCGGGATGAACGGCGACGTACGCGCGGTCATGACCGTGGGCACCCCGTTCGCCGGTTCGGTGAAGGCCGCCGTGATGCTCAACTCCGGCAAGGGCGCGCCCGGACTGCTGCCGCCGGCGGTGCTGCGTGAGGTCACCCCCACCATGCCGGGGCTGTACGACCTGCTGCCCGGCTACCGCTGTTGTGAGGACGGTGCCGACATGCGGGCTCCGGATGTCGACGACATCGTGGCGCTGGGCGGCCGGCGCGACCTGGCGCAGGCCTCCGCCGACTGGCGGGCGAGCAGGAGCGGCACCCTGCTGCCCGAGCACGTGATGGTGGTCGGCGTGGGGCAGCGGACCTGGCAGAGCTACCGGGTGGACGCCGGGGCCGCCGTGGCCCAGCGGTACATGTTCCGCCGGGACGCGGGCCGGCTCGCCCTCGACGCGAACGGCAGGCCCCGCACCCAGAATCGCAAGGGCGATGGCACCGTCTACCGGTTCGCCGCCCACCTGCGGGGCTCCGACGCCCGACCCGTCACCGTGTTCCAGGAACACAGCGCCCTCGCCCGCAGCGAGGGCGTCATCGACCTGGCCTGCGGCATGTTGAGCGGTCTGCGCCACCCCGGCGAACTGGGCGACATGCTCGGCGGTGAACGCGAGCTGGAGCTCCACACGCCCGAATGGGCCGACCCGGACACCGCGTTCACCATCGAGGTGGGCGGCGCCCCCGACGGCTCGGACCTGGAGTGCGTGGTGCGGGAGGTCAGCGGACTCGACACGGTCCAGTACCCCGCGCTGAAGCCGGTGCGCGGTACGGAAGGCGCCTGGACGGGGACGTGTCTGCCCGACCGGCCGGGGCTGTACGAGGTGGAGGTCCGCGGCGGGGTCGAGCCGATGCGGCGGCTCGTGCCCGTCCTGGCCGCGGAGCAGCACGGCTGACGCATGCCCGCGTACGACGAGACAGAGGTCGCCGAGTCCTTCGACGTGCACGGCCTGGCCATCGGACCGGTACTGGGCTACCCGGACGCGGACACCGCGGGCGAGGCCGACCGGGTCGCGGCCGTCCTGGAGCGGCTGGGCGGGACGGCCGTGTCCCCGCTGCCCAGGGAGACGGATCCGGCGCGGCCGGACGCGGGCGACGAACGGCTCCTGATGTCGCTGACGGAGGCGGACGAGGCGCTGGCCCGCTGGGCCGGGGAGCGGCGGGACCACGCCGGGCGGCCCTCGGTGCTGCTCTGGTTCGGCCACGGCGTCTCGGGGAACACCGGCCCCGCGCTGCTCGTCCCCGATGCCGGTCACAAGCGGCGGAACGCCCGGGTCACGCCGGACATGCTCGCCTACTACCTCCACGCCGAGCAGCAGTGCCGGAACACGGAGGAGGGGCACTGGGCGATCGTCGTGATCGAGGCGTGCAACTCGAAGAACTTCGCGAAGGAGCTGCACGCGAGGTTCCTGGGCTCCCGGGCTCCCGAGCTGTGCTCGCTGCTGCTGGTCGCCACGGGCAAGGCGGCGGCCCAGGGGTACCTGGGGACCTTCCGGAAGTCGCTGGAGAGCTACCTCGCGGGGAAGTCCTGGCAGGACAAGGTGCACACCCTGCGGGAACTGCAGTGCCACCTCAAGAGCCAGGTCTCCTACGCCGAACTCGTCGGCGAGGAGACCTCCCGCGAGCTGCCGTTGCGGTTGCGGGACGTGGTGCCTCTCGACGGGGCCGTCACCGTCGCGGAACACCAGCGGCGCCAGCGGGAGTTCGACGCGTCGCCGACCGATCCCCCGTACGCGGGTCACGACGGAGCGGGACGGGAAGCGGGCGTCCCCGCCGGGGACGACACCGGGTTCCTCGAAGTGGTCCCGGACTTCACCGGCCGTACCGCGGAGCTGGCCGCCGTCGCCGGCTGGTGGGGCGGCCCGGACGAGCCGCCGGTGCTCGTCGTCACCGGTCCGCCCGGCACCGGCAAGTCGGCCCTGCTCGGCGAGGTCCTGCGGCACTTACGGCAGGGCGGGGACCCGGCGTGGGCGGGTGCGCGCGTGAGCGCGGTGCTGCGGCTCACCGGGAGCACCGCGGCCGACGTCGTACGACAGCTCACGCAGATCCTCGGGGCGGGCGAGGGCGACGAGCCGACGGCGGCGGTGCCGGGCGATTCGGACCACGACCCCCTTGAGCCCCTCCTCCGCCGCCTGGCCGCCTCCGCGGGCCGGGCCGGCCCCGCACTGATCCTCGCCGACGCCCTGGACGAGGCCCGGGAACCCTTCCACGTCGCCTCGCTGCTGCGGGATCTGACCGGGGCCGAAGGCGTCCGGTTGCTCATCGGCACGCGAACCTCCCCGTACGACGAGGAGGCGTCCGGCGGCAGGGTCGACCTCCGGGCCGTCCTGGGCAGTGACACCGGGCGGGCCCGTGTGCTGGAGCTCGCCGCTGATCCGCAGGCCACCGCCGCGTACACCGCCCGCAAGGTGGAACACGTCCTCAGGGAGCACCCCCTCGGCGACGCGGTGCACCGGGGGACGGTCGTCCGCACGGTGTGCGAAGCCGTCGAGCGCCATGTGCGTGAGGGGTCCTGGCAGTTCCTGCACGCGGCCCTCGCCGTCGGCGAGATCGAGCAGCGGCCCGGGGTGCTGGCGCCGGACGCCGCCGCGCGATCGGCCCTGGAACGGCTGCTCGCCAGCGACCGGACGGGGCTGTTCGGGGCCGCGGTCGCCCGGATCACCGACGGACTGCCGGCGGCCGACCCGCTGCTGCGGGCCCTGGCACTGTCCCAGGGACGCGGCCTGCCCCGCGCCGACGGCGTCTGGGCCCACGCGGCGGCGGGCGTCGCCGGATCGGAGCGGCCCCCGACCGACGAGGAGCTGTCGCTGTTCCTCAGCCGGGCGGCGGCGTACGTCCTCCTGGACGGGGAGGACCGGCGCAGCGTCTACCGGCTGGCACACCGCACCTACACCGAACAGCTCCTGGCCACCAGCACCCCCGAACAGCGCCTGGGCATGCTGACCGCACTGCTCGACCTGGCGGCGGAGCAGTGCGCCGACGGCCAATCGATCAGCCCGCACCTCGAAGCGCGGCTCGCGCAGTACGCGGCCGACTGCGGCGCCCCCGGCTGGGCGGAACTGGCCGGCCGGCCCACGGTGCTCGACCGGCTCCCCGTGACCGGGCTGAGCGGACTGGCGCTCGCCCCGGGCGGGGACGGCGTGGTCACCCCCGCCGACCTCCCGGTCGAGGTGCTGGGCACCGTGGCCTCCGCCCACCTGATCCGGTCGTCCGGACCCGCCGACCGGCCGGGGCTGCGCCAGCTGGGCGGGCTGCGCGCCGTCGGCCGGCTTCATCCCGCCGGTGCCGGGGCCGCCTGGGAGGTGCGCTGGGGGCGGCTGCGGGCCCTGCCCCCGCACCTGAAGCTCGGCGGCGCCGACGGGGCCGTGTCGGCGCTGACCGCCCGGGCCTCGGCCCCGTGGCTGGTGACCGGGGCGCTCGACGGCACGGTGGTGGTGTGGGAGCCCTGGCGTGCGCACCGCCCCTCGCTGCTGCTGCGCGGCTGCGAGCGGCCGGTCAGCGCCCTGGCCGCATGGGGCGGGCGGACCGGCGACGAGGGCCCCGGTCTGCTGCTCGCCGCCCACGACGACCGCACCGTGCAGCTGTGGGACACCGGCCACGACGACCGGCCCGCGCCGCGTACGGTGACGGCCGCCCGCGAGGTCGTCCGGGTCGCGGCCGCCCTGACCGGAGGAGTGCGGCGGTTCGCGCTCGGTGGCGACGGCGGGTACCTGGCGCTCCTCGACGCGGACGGGGAGCGCGCCGAGGCCCTGTCGGCGGTTCCCTCCGGTGACGTGGTGGGGCTGGCGCCGCTGACGTCGGCCGGCGGACGGCAGTGGCTGGCGTCGGCCCACCGGTCGGGGGAGCTGGTCCTGTGGGACGTGCATGATTCCGAGCCGGTGCGGCTGTCCTCACTGCCCACCCGTCGGACGCTGAGGACGCTCACGGCGGTCACGGACGCCGGCGGAACGCTCCGGCTTGTCACGGCCGCCGAGGACGGCCCGGTGGAGTTCTGGCGGGTGAAGGAGACGCCCGAGGAGGGGGCCCTTCCGGTGGCCTCGTCCCAGCCGGGCGCGGAACACCTCCGGGCCCGCCTGCTGGCCGCGCTGCCCTCCCCGGACGGCGACACGCTGGTCGTCGGCGACGTCGACGGGAACGTCCATGTGCTGGGCCCGGACGGCGGGCCCCCGCGGCCCGCGGGCGGCGGCATCCCCAGGGCCGTGGCGACGGCCGTCCTGCGCGGGCCCGACGGCGGGGCCGTGTTGGCGACGGCGGTCGGGCGTGATCCGCTCGTCCACCTCTGGGTGCCCGGGACTGCCGACACCGCGGGTCCGGCCGTGCGATGGCCTCATGTCAGCCGCGTCCAGCGGCACTGGACGGCGGACGGCACGGAGGTCCTGGTGGTGCGGGAGTCCGACGGCTTACCGGCGGCCGCGTCCGCGTGGTCCGCCGTACGCGTCCTGCGGGCCGCGGACGGCGAGGACCTGACGGACCGGGTGCCGCGCGACACCCTCCCGGCGGGCGAGGCCCGCGAGGAGGCCGTGTGCCCCCCGTCCGTCGCCGAACGGCACACGAGCCGCGTGATGGACCGGGTGGCGTTGGAGGGCACGCCGGGCGAGGAGCGGTGGGCGAGCCTCGGCCGGGACGGCGACGTGCTGGTGTGGCGCCGCGGGCCGTCCGGTTCCTGGGATCTCGCGCACCGTATCCGCCTGGGTTCCCCGGGACTTCGTCTGACGGCCCTGTCCGGTGGGCGGCTGGCCGTCACCACGGACGACGGGATCGTCGTACTCGCCATCGGAGCCGTCGCGTCGAGGGAGGACACACATGGCTGACGACCTCGGGCCGGAGGAGATCACCGACGTACTGGAGAAGCTGTTCACCGGCGGTCAGGCGGTGTACGCCCCGGAGGGCGCGCCCCCCTACACGCTCGTCGGCAAGGTCGAGGAGGTCATCAAGGGCAAGCTGATCCGGTTCGTGCTCTCGCACCCCGATCTGATGCGCGACCGCGAGGTCTCGCTCTTCCTCCAGGTCGAAGGCGTGGTGGGCGAGTTGTGGGAGCACGAGGTCCGCAACCTGCTGCGGCTGCGGATGCTCGGGCATCCCGCGTTGCCGGTGATCGAGGACGGCAGGTTCGACCCGTCGCACCGGGTCGCCTTCATCATGACCCGCCAGGCCGGCAGGCCGCTTCCGGAGGAGGGCTGGGCCGATGTGCGCGAGTGGGCCACCGCCTTCCCGGTCGTGGCGTTCGAGCAGTTCAGCCTGCTCGTCGACGCCCTCAGCCAGTTGCACGGCACCAGGATCGTGCACCGGAACCTGACGCTGGCCGCCATCCGTATGACGTACGCGTCGGGCAAAGAGGCCCAGGCCTCCCTGTCCCTGGCCCGGTTCGAGCTCAGCGCCCTCCTCAACAACCTGCTGCACGCGGTCAACGGGCCCCAGAGCAGGGAGAAGTACGAGGAGGCCATGCGGGCCCTGTTCCACACCCCGCCGCCGGGCATCAGCCGGGCCCAGCACCTGGCGTACATCGCGCCGGAGACGTACCCGTCGGTCTTCGGCGACGTGCGGTCGCGCCGGCTCGACCACGGCAGCACCGACGTGTTCGGGCTGGGGGTGCTGGGTTGGGAGCTGTTCCTGGACTCCCTCACCGACCGGCTGCCCGAGGAGTGCGCGGCCGTCGACCGGGCCGGGCCCGACGAGCTGCCCAACGCCCTGGTCCGCCTGCACTCCGCGATGCGCCGCGAACTCAACGTCGACAACCGGCTCCCCCGCCCGCTGCGCGCGGCCCTGCTGGAGATGCTGGACCCGTCCCCCACCGGCCGCAGCTCCTCCTTCGAGGCGTCCGCGGCCCTGCAACGGCACTGGACGGCCATCTCCCTCGCCCTGGAGCCGGAGGACAGGGCCGAGGAGAAGCTCCAGCGGCCCCGGCTGGTGGCCTTCATGCCCGAGCAGTCCGTCGGCACCATTCACGAGACCCGGGGCTGGACCGACCATCGCACCGACACCCCCGAGGGCTGCCGGGAACTGCAGGAGTTCCTGGAACAGGAGTTGCAGCAAGCCGAGTTGGTGCACTGCCCCGGCGGCGCGGAGGGCTACGTACAGGACGGCGACCGCAGGACCCTGGCCGAGGCGGAGTGGGTCCTCATCGGCGCCCAGGCGGTGTGGTTCTGCGCGTACCTGTACCAGGAGTCGGTCATGCGCCGCAGGGTCGCCACCCACAAGGACACGCTGGTCATCAAGTACCTGGTGGACAAGCGGCACGCGGGCGATCTGCTGAAGACCTGGCCACGGCGGCGGATCGGCAAGTTCGACCTGGTGCCGTTCTATCTCGGCAAGTCGCTCGACGCGGAGCGCAAGGACCGTCCGTCCTGGGTGAGCCTGACCAGCTCCGTCACCACCGAGCGGGCCCTGGAGGACGCCGGGGTGCAGAAGATGCTGCGGAGCTTCTCCTTCATGCTGGAGTACCGGGGCACCGTGCTGAGGAGCCGCAACTACCCCTACCGGCTGGTGGAGGACAACGGCAGGTTCGTCCTGACCCACGACAAGGAGCGGGACCTCCGCTGGCTGCACGGCGATGCCCTGCTCACCGCGTACGCGGCCTCCGGCCGGCGGCGCAGGCCCCCGCTCGGCGACTTCGCGGACCAGCTCCTCGCGGAGAAGGAGTTCGCGCAGCTCGTCATCGCGGAGGACCGCAACAACAACGACTCGGGTTTCGTGGGGCCCTACTTCGGCGAGCGCACCGTCAAGGTGCGGATCAAGGAGCGGCTGGACGCCGACTCCTTCGTCGTCGAGGCGCCGTTCGGCCGGCGGAACCTGCCCGAGGTGGGCTGGCTGCGCCCCGACGACGACCGGGGCAGCGAGATCCAACTGCGCCGCGAGATCCGGGGCTACGACTCGCTCGTCCACAAGCCCGGCCTCGCGCGCACGCTGTACGAGCCGCGGTCCATCGCTCTGCGCGGCGGCCGTGCCCCCGCCCCGGCCGACGGCCACCCGAGGGAGGAACTGCGGGGCAGGGCCGACGACATCATCGCCGACATGCTGAAGCTGCACCCGTTCTACGCTCTCCAGGGCCCGCCCGGCACGGGCAAGAGCACCGTGGTGGCGCGGGCGCTGCGGAACTTCCTCAGCAGTGATCACGGGTCCCGGGTGCTGGTGAGCGCGCAGTCGAACGACGCCCTCGACCAGTTGGCCGGAAAGATCATCGAGGAGCTGAAGCCGAAGATCGAGGACCGCTCCATCCTGGTGCTGCGGGAGCTGTCGAGGGCCAGGGACCGCCACGACCTGCCGCCCGCCCTGCGTCGCCACACCGCGGAAGCCCTCGCCCAGGACCTGGTCGAGCACATCGAGAGGCGGGTCACGGCCGGCCACGAGGGGGCGCGGCCCGGCGAGGAGGACCTGATGGCCCGGTGGGCCAGGCTGGCCCGGGACATCTCGGTGGAGCTGACCGAGCGCATCAAGTCGGGTGCCGACATCGTGCTGGCCACCTGTTCGATCGCCGGCACCCTCACCGACGAGATCCGTGACCCGTCCGGCATGTTCGACTGGGTGATCATCGAGGAGGCGGCCAAGGCCTGGCCCACCGAGATCGTCATCCCGCTCGCGCTGGGCGTGCGCTGGACCCTCATCGGCGACTACCTGCAGCTCGGACCGCACCGGGCCCAGGACGTGGAGGCCTTCCTGGAGGGCCTGGCGTCCCACCAGCACGAGCGTGTTCGCCTGCACTACGAGCAGCGCGAGACCTACCTGGAGTTCGTGCAGTTGTTCCGGCGGTTCTTCGACGGGTACACCCCGGGCGTCGCCGCCGACGCCCGGCATCCCGTGGACGTGCTGGACATGCAGTTCCGTATGCACCGGGACATCTCGCTGCCGTTCGGCAGGGCCTTCTATCCCGCGGTCGCCGAGAACGACCCGGACGGCACCTTCCTGAAGACCGACCCGCAGATGCGTCAGGTCCACTCGCACACGAAGCCGGACTACCTCAAGGGCGTGCCGCTGGTGTGGCTGGACACCTCCCGGCACGACGACTGCGGCGACCTCGGCTACTGGTGGAACCCCGGTGAGGTGGAACTCGTCGAGGACCTGGTGCGCAGGATGGGCCTGGCGGACCGGAAGGACCCGAAGGAGCTGACGGTCCTGACGCCGTACCGCCGCCAGGTCGCGGAACTGGAGAAGGGCTTCCTGAAGGGGCGGGTGCACACCGTCCACTCGTTCCAGGGCGGCGAGGCGAAGACGGTGGTGCTCTCGCTGGTCCGCAGCAACGAGCGGGGCGCCGACTCCCGCCAGAACGTGGGCCACACCGCCCAGCCCGATGTGGTCAACGTGATGCTGTCGCGTGCCCGGAGCCTGCTCGTGGTCGTCGGGGACATGGCCCACTTCGAGCGGCACGGCGGGGCGGACTGGCAAGAGGTCATCCGGGTCTTCCGGACGGTGGGCCGGGTCGTCGACGCGTCGACCGGGGAGGTCGTCAGGCCTGGGACCACGGCGGCGGTCGTCCCGGCACAGCAGCCGGAGATCCCCGCCCGACAGGCCGCCACCGCGCAGATCCCCGCGCAGGCCTCCGGGGCGCCGGACGCCGGCACGGGCGAGACGGCTGAGACGGCTGAGACGGACGTGGCGAGCACGACGGCGGGAGAGACCACGTGACCGAGACGACCCTGATCGCCGTGCCCTGCCGGGTGATCACCCTCCAGGTGGAGCTCGGCGCCGACTCCGGGGCCTCGACCCTGGAGGCACTCGTCCTGGAGGCCGTGGCCGGCGGACGGCGGACGGTGAAGGAACTGGGCGAGCTGTTCTCGCTGCCGCACCGGCTCATGCTGGACGTGGTGCACGGCCTGTGGAGCCGGGGCTTCCTCGCCGTGGACTTCGCCACGCACGCGCTGGAGAGCACCCAGGCGGCGGAGGCGGTTCTCGGCGGGCAGGAGGGCCATGCGGCGCTGGCCACCAGCGTGCAACCGCGCAGGTTCCTGTTCGACCCGGTGACGGCCACCGTCCTTCCGTTCAAGCAGGGCCGCGAACGCGTGCCCCAAGGGGCGCTGGAGATGCCGCTCGCCCAGGGGATCTCGGAGGACGACCTGCCGCAGCCCGAACTCCTGCGTGCCGTCCGGCAGGCCGTCGACGACGACCGCACGGACGACGGCCGCAGCCGTGTGCTGAACGTGTCCTTCGCCAACCCGGTGCTCAGCCCGCCGCAGGCGGTGCGCTGGCGCACGGTGGAGACCGTCGTCAAACGGGACCCGGACACCGGTCTGCTCACGGCGGTGCCCGTCACGCCCCCGCCCGGGTGGGGGCGGCGGGCCCAGGAGTTGTTCCAGTCCCGGGTCACGGACCTGGTGCGCAACCGGCCGGACAGCAGGTTCTCCAAGCTGCTGACGAGCCGTCAGGCCCTTGAGGGGGGAAGCCCCGAGAGCCTGCGCGTGGTGATGCAGGGCCTGGACCGCCTGGCCGCGGAACTGACGAGTGCCCCCGACGAACGGGTGCCGAGCCTGCACGATGACCTGAGCCTCGCGGCGCTCCAGGTGCTGGAGGAGCTGGACGAGGCCCGACGGGGCCGCTGCTCGGTCGGCACGGTGGCCGCCGGCGCGGGCGTGGACTGGGTGGTGTCCCACCTGATCGAGGAGGCCGCCCATCAGGTGGTGCTGGCGCTGCCGGAGATCTCGTACGCCGCCCTGCACCCGGTGCTGCCTTCGCTCGAACTCGCCGCGAAGCGCGGGGTCACCCTCGTGTTCCTGTGGGGCAGCACCCCGTACTCGAAGCTGGAGTCGCGGGTGACGACGGCCCTGTTCGACCTCCAGTCGCGTTTTCCGGGGCACGTCCTGCTGGAACGGCGCAGCAGTTGCTGCGCCGCCTCGATGGTGGTCTGCGACGACCGGTCGGCGTACGTCGGCTCGCGCAGCGTCCTGTCGGAGGACACCGGCTCCGGCGTCCTGATCGAACCGGTGGACCACGGCGGCACACCGCCCGAGTGCGTGACGGAACTGCTGAGCTGGGCCCGTCGGACCTATCCGTACTGGCAGAAGGCCAGGGAGATCGCCTTGGCGCCGGCGGACTTCGGGCACCGCGACGGCTCCGGCACCCCGGCCCCGGACGCCGGACGCGACCGCGTCACGCTTCCGCTGCTGGACGACAAGTGGGACGAGGACGCCGTCGCGCACCGCACCGCCTGGGCGGCCGACTGGGGGCGGCTGCTCCGGCGACTGCGCGCGTCGGTCGACGAACTCCACCGGGGCGCGCCGGTGGTGCGCGCCGTCTGGGACGGCATGTACGTCGACCTGGCCCAGCGCCTCGTCTCCGGCGCGACCGAACGGCTCGCGGTCCTGGACGACGGGATCGAGCCCGAAGCGGTCGGGGACCAGCTCGCGCAGCGACTCACCGAACTGCGCGACAACGGCGTGGTGGTGCACCTCCAGCACCCGCCGGCCGGCAAGGGCAGCCACCAGGTCAACGGGCGGTACGGCGACGTGCAGAAGCGGCTGGCCCGCGAACGCACCCTGCGCTCCACCCCGGCCCGGGCACGGGCGGTCCTCAGCGACCACGAGCTGGTCGTCGGCAGTCACCACCCGCTGGGCGACCGGGCCGTGGACCCCGCACGCGGTCCCGCCCCCGCGCAGCTGGGCCTGCACATCGTCGGCACCGCGTTCACCGCCGAGTTCGCCCGGGAACTGGGCATTCCCGACTGGTACGGCGAGGACGCCGCGGAGTTGCCGGCCTACCTGCCGCCGCTGCCGGCCCTGGGCGCGGCGCCCGTGGACGACGACCCGTGGACCGTGCTCGCCAACCGCCGCGCCAGGGACGAGCCCGCGGACGTCCTGCGTCGCGAGTCCGCCGCGCTGCTGCTGGGCGGCACGGACGGCGGGGAGGAGCGGCGGCTGTGGGCGCGCTGGCTGCTCCACGACGCATGGGCGCGCGGCGCCTTCATGGAGGCGTACCTGCTGGCCCCGTTGCTCGGCGGACCGGGCGGGATGTCCGTGGACCTGGCCGCCGTCGCCGTGCCCGTGGAACACGGCCCGCTCGGCTACCAGCTCTATGCGAGCACCGTCGAACTCGACGGCGCCCCGGCCGAGCACCGCACGGTCGCCCTGGTCGGTGCGATCGCCGAGATGCTGCTGCACGGCGGGCCCACGGGCTCGGACGTCTGCGACGTCCTGCTGGACGGCGACGGACCGGGCCGTGACCTGCCCCCGGCGTGGGCGCGCCTCGGCGCCGCGGCCCGTGCCTGTTTCGGCGAGGAACCGGCTCCGCTGCCGCTGAGCGACGCCAGGGAATGGGCGGCACGTCAGGAGAGGCTGACCGACACCCAGGACCGCTGGGGCCGGCTGGCGGCGGAGCTGGACGACTTCGAGCAGATCAAGCACCACTTCACCTTCCAGGACGGTGAGAAGCTGCACCGTACGCTGTTCCGCCCGGGCCGCATGCTGGCGCTGCTCCGGGAGGCGGTCGGCCACGAGTCCCCGCCGGGCCCCCTCACCGAGGAGGTCCTGGCGCTGCCGCGCAGCCAGCAAGAGGTCAGGGCCGTGATGGATCAACTCGCGGTGGAGGTGGGCGTGCGGAAGATCGAGTGGCGCAACCACATGACGTACGCGCGCAAGGTCGCCGGCCTCCTCGCCGAGGCACGCGAACTCACGGCCGTCTCCGTCGACAGCGCCGGCCACCGGCCCGGACGGCTGCCCGTGCTCACCGACCGTCAGCGCGATTTCGCCCGGCACCTCGACCGCGACTGGCACCGGCTGCTGTCGGAGGCGGAGGCACTCGGCGAGCTGGCCTGCCGTCCGGCCAAGGCTCTGCTGGAGAGCCTGTCCGTGCTGCCGAAGGTCGGGAAGGAGAGGGCATGAGCGAGGAGAGCACGGTGAGCGACGGTCCCGTGGCCCCGGTCGACCGGTCCCTGCTGGAGACCTGGCCCGGCCGCTTCCGTTTCCCGGATGTGCTGGTCCGCCTCGTCGCGGAGACGGAACCGGACGGCGCGGAGCTCGCCCGTGCCGTCCTGTCCCGTGCCGGCGGCAGGCCGCCCCGTGCGGTGTGCGAGGAGCTGGTGGAGCGGGGCGAGTTCGAGGCCGCCGCGTACGTGCAGGTGGACTGCCTGGACCTGGGCGTCCACGAGAAGGAGGCGCTGCGGCGGAAGCTGGAGGCGGCACGGGCCGCGGCAGGAGAGGACGTCCGCCAGCGCGTCCGGGAACTGGAGCGTCGTGCCGCGGCGGCCGGCGTCACCGTCGACGCCCTCGACGTCGCCGCTCTCGTCGCCCGCGCCCCGTCCCGCAGGGCCGCCGCCGACAGCGACCTGAGCGCGGCGGCGGCCGCGCTGGCGCGGCAGGTGGAACCGATCGCCGTGGAGCTGCGTGCCTGGCTCGAACAGCAGGCCGCCGACGCCACCGCGCCGCGCGGCGGGCCCACCGCCAAGCGGGTCGAGGCCCTGATCGAGGCCGGTGAACTGGTCGCGGCCCGGACGCTGCTGAAGCGTGAGCCGCTCGGCTCGCCCATTCCCGAGTCGGCCACCCCGCTGCCGCCGTGGGATCCGCGGTGGAACCCGGACGAGTTCCTCGAGTACCACCTGAATCCGGCGGCGGCCCGGCCTCCGGAGTTCGCCTCCTGGGAGGCCGCCGACAGCAGTGGCAAGGACGTGCTGGCCGCTTACGACACCCTGCAGAGGGACGACTCCGCCCAGGCCGCCGAGAAGTTCGCCGACGCCCTCAACCGCTTCCTCGGCGCCCCGGTCCGGGACGGGGTGGCCCGCCGGGTCGACACCAGCCGTTTCCATCACACGTACTTCGACGGACTGTTCGCCGCTGAGGCCCTGTCCCCGCTGCACCCGACCGGACGAGTCGACCTGTACGTCGGCGGACCGGGCACCGCGGCCCTGCCGGACCGGCTCGCGGAACAGCCGCCGCACGTCGCCGTCGCCCCCGGGCTCACGGCCCAGGACTACACCGACCGTCAGGCCACGGCGGTGCTGTCGCTGCGCGATCTGCTCCGGCTCGTCGTCCTGCCCGACGACCGGGCCGCCGCCCTGCTGGGCGTCCTCGCCCGTCAGTGGCCGGTGACCGCGCTGATCGGGGACCGCGGCGCCGACCTGGCCGCCGTTCTCGGCGACGAACCGGACACCGCCTGGCGGACCCTGCGCTGGATCACCCACCTCTCGCTCGGCGGAGGCCACGCCGTCGCGCAGGCCCTGGAGAACTGCACGGCCATGGATCCGGCGTCGCTGCGGGTCATGCTCCGCTACGCGGAACACCGGACGGCCGCCACCGGCGCCGATCTGTGGTCCGCCGCGGACGGCGGCTGGCAGCGGGACGAAGCGCTCGTCCAGGCCCTCCAGGAGGAACTGGTGGCCCGCTGCGGCGATCCGGCCGCCGAGGCCGCCTGGTGGGCGGCGCTGGCCGCCGGCGATCCCGCGACCGGGGAGGTCAGCGCGGAGGACCTTCTCCTGTTGGTCGAGGCGTGCACGGAATGGCCGCAGGCCAGGGATCAGGTGCGCGCGGGTGTCGACGCGTTGGTGGCGCGCGGCCTGCTCGTCCGCGCCGGGGACGGGACGGACGAACACCTGACCGTGCCACGGAGCGGCATCGTCCGCATGCTGCGGGCGGGGGCCGAGCAGCAGCTGACCGGCCTGCTCGCCCGCCTGATGCACGCGCGGGACGAGCAGGACACGGAAGAGGTGGCCTCCCCCGTCGGGCCCCGGGCCCCCATGAGCTGGACTCCGTGGGAACGCAACCGCTTCGCGACGGTACCGGCCCTCGCCCGCTTCACGACGGCCGAGAACAACGGCGCGGACGGCGACGAGCCGGCCGCGCCGACCGCCGAGGCGGAGGCCGAACTGCACGCCCAGGACCCCGCGGCGCTGGTCGGGGCCGTGGAGCCGTCGGCCACCGAACTGGCGCCGGTGCTCGACTCACTGGCCGCGCAGTGCCGCGACCAGTACCCGGGCACGGTCCTGGACGTACGCTGCCCGCCCGCGCTCTCCGTGGACGTGCCCGAACCCGTGCTGCGGGCCGTGCTCTACGAGGTGCTCGACAACGCGGCCGGAGTGGTGACGGGCACGGACGCCGGCCTGGTCCAGATCGTGGCGAGAACGGAGAGTCCCGAGGTACTGGTCGAGGTGCAGGACAGCGGCCCGGGCCTGCCCGCCGGATCCCGCGGCCGCAGGATCTTCGCCCTCAGCGCGGCCGGCCGCGAGCAGGGCCGCAGCGGAGGTCTGTACCGCGCTCGGCAGCTTCTACGGGCCTTCGCCACGCCCTCGGTCGAGACGGAGCTGGAGGTCTTCGAGTCGACCCACCCCACCCTCACGGGCGCCGCGCTGCGGCTCGTGCTGCCGGAGCACGTCCGATGACGTGACCGGACGCCGCCGATCAGGACGGACCGGTCCCCCTCACGGTGCCGGCGCCGACCACGCATCGACGCTTCGCCGACGCGGGCGGAGGCGGCGGGCCGCACCTGAACGCCGTGGAGACGGCCCCGGCCCCGGTCGCGTCAGGCGGCGGCCCGGCGGCGGCCCCGGACGCGGCGCGGGTACGGGAAGAGCCGCGGGGAGCGCTTCGCGGCCACGTCCTCGACCCAGCCGAAGGCCAGCACCAGCAGTCCGGTCAGGGGGATCGCCACCATCAGCGGGAACCACTGGCTGCTCAGCAGCCACCGGAAGTGCTCGTAGAAGAAGCCCACGGACCAGAGGGGGTCGATCAGGGGGATGGCGGCCACCAGCGCGGTCTGGTGCCAGAGGTAGACACTGACGGCGCGTGCGTTGAGCAGGCTGATCAGGCCGTTCCAACGTTCCAGCGGCCGGGGCCACCGGTCCCAGGAGGGGCTGATGTGGAGCAGGAGGGCGACGAAGCCGAAGGACCACAGCGCCTGGGCGACCGGCCAGCTCTCGATGTCGGTGTGCACGGTCGGGTCGACCGGCCGGGTCTGGAGGTACCACCAGCCGGCCACCATGATCAGCGGCGCGACGGACGGCACGACGTACTGCGGGATCTTCCTGAGCAGGCCCTCCTGGTGGGCCATGCCGAGGATCCAGCAGGCGCCGAAGGTGCCGAAGTCGCTGGCGTTCTCCCAGACCCGGCCGTAGAGGAACTCCTGGTCGATGAAGAACGTGTGCATGACGATCACCAGGCCGAGCGGCGCGCACAGCGTCACCACCGGCATCCGCCGCAGCGCCCACAGCATCAGCGGTGACAGCAGGACGAACCAGAGGTACGCGCGGAGGTACCAGAGCGGCACGATGATCTGCACGGCCCAGCCCTGCCCCACGAGGTGGTCGAAGCCGCTCAGCGCTTCGGCGTACGGCGGGGTGCTCAGCGGCAGGATCCAGAACAGCAGCTTGCCCCACCACCACGCGGGGTGCCCCTCGGCGTCGGGCCCGTCGCCGTCGAGGATCTGGGCGGTGACCACGATTGCGGCGAACAGCCAGAGCGGCGGCAGCAGGCGGCGCAGGCGGCCCCGGATGACGCCGAGGGCGGGCCGGCTGAGGGAGCGGGTCATCAGCGACCCGGCCAGCGCGAACATCACGCCCATCGACGGGAAGACGAGCGGCAGCCAGAACCAGCCGAAGTTGTGGTAGAGCACCACGCGTCCCAGCGCCAGGGCGCGCAGCATGTCGAGGTAGCGGTCCCGGCCGCCCTTGGCGCCGGACGGTGCCGTCGGGACGGACTCCGCCTGCGGCGCCTCTTGGGGACGCGGAAAGGCGGGGACGCGCAGCCGGAGGGTGTCGTGGGTGCCCACGGACTCGAAGGACGCGGTCATGGTCAGGCCTCCACCGGTGCGGCGACCTCGCCGGTGCGCCGGAGCTTCTGCCAGCGCAGCCGGCCACCGGTCAGCGCGGTGATCGTGGACTGCAGCAGGACGATGTACATCAGCTGCCGGTAGACCAGCTGCTGGATCGGCAGGCTGATCAGGTGCAGGGGCTTCTCGCCGTCGAGCCGGAAGGCGTACCACGACAGCAGGGCCTGGAGCAGGATGAAGCCGCCCCAGCTGGCGAGGGTGATCGGCGCGTCCGCGAACAGCACGCCGTACAGCAGGAACATGTCGACCAGCGGCGCGAGCAGCGGGGCGACCACGCCGAACAGCACGACGAGCGGCAGCCCGAGCCGGCCGAAGCGGCCGGCCGGACCCCGGGAGGTCACGGCCCGGCGGTGCTTCCACATCGCCTGCATGCTGCCGTAGCTCCAGCGGTACCGCTGGGACCAGAGCTGCTGGAGGCTGGCGGGGGCCTCGGTCCAGGCGCGGGCGCGCTCGGCGTAGACGATCCGCCAGCCGTCGCAGAGCACCGCCATGGTGATGTCGGTGTCCTCGGCGAGGGTGTCGTCGCTCATCCCGCCGACCCGCCGCAGGGCCTCCTTGCGGAAGGCGCCGACCGCGCCGGGGATGGTCGGGATGACGTTGAGCATGTCGTACATCCGGCGGTCCAGGTTGTGGCCGAGGACGTACTCGATGTGCTGCCAGGCGCCGATCAGGCTGTCGCGGTTGCCGACCTTGGCGTTGCCGGCGACCGCGCCGATCGTCGCGTCGCCGAACGGCTGGACCAGCTCGCGCACGGTGGACGGCTCGAAGACGGTGTCGCCGTCCATCATCACGACGATGTCGTAGGACGCGGCCGCGATGCCGGTGTTGAGCGCGCTGGACTTGCCGCCGTTGGCCTGGCGGATCAGCCGGACGAACGGCAGAGCCATCGCCTCGACGATGTCCGCCGTGCCGTCCGTGGAGCCGTCGTCGATGACGATGACCTCGATCGGATGGTCGCTGGAGGCCAGCGAGTTGAGGGTGTTCGCGATGCACTCGCGTTCGTTGTACGCCGGGACGAGGACGGTGACCGGCTCGGTGACGGGTGCCCCCCACGCGTCCCGCCGCCGGGCGCGCCGGGCGTGGAGCGGGGCGAGGACGAGCATCAGCGCGAACCGGCCGAAGTTGAGGAAGCCGACGACGGCGAGGAGCGCGACCAGGACCGGCAGGGTGAGCACGGCGGCCTGGCTGGCCCAGATGAACACCTTGCCCGCCCACAGGCGGTAGCCGTGCACCGGCACGTTGGCGTCGGTGGCGCCGAGCGCCTCGGAGACGGTGGCGAAGCGGTAGCCCTCGCCCTGGAGCTTGTCGATGATCCGTTCGAGCGCGGCGAGGGTCTCGGTGCGGTCGCCGCCCGCGTCGTGGAGCAGGACCAGCGCGCCCGCGCCCGGCTTGCGCGGCATGGCCGCCTCGACGATCGCGTCGACGCCGGGGCGCTTCCAGTCGTCGGTGTCGCGGTCGATGAACGCGGTGAGGTAGCCGCGGGAGCCCACGTACTTGACCACCGGGTAGTTCCAGTCGTCGAGCGCCGAGGCGTCGGAGGAGTACGGCGGGCGGAACAGCGCGCTGTGGATGCCCGCGACGCCGGCCAGCGCCAGCTGCGTCTGCGCCAGCTCCCAGCTGATCCGCGTCTCGGACTGGTACACGAGGTCGGGGTGGGTGAAGGTGTGCACGCCGATCTCGTGGCCGGCCGCGACGATCTGCCGGATCAGCTCCGGGTGGCGCGTGGTCATCGCGCCGGTCACGAAGAAGACGGCGTGGACGTCGCGGGCCGCGAGCACGTCCAGGATCTTCGGGGTCCACTCCGGCGAGGGGCCGTCGTCGAAGCTCAGCACCACGGTGCGGTCGGGGACCTGGTAGCTCACCGGGTGGTCGTTCCTGTCGCCGCGCGCGTCGATGATCGGGCCGCCCTTGAGCAGGGTCTCCGGCACGGTCGTCTTGTCGACCGAGGTCGCGATCCGGGTGTCGTGGAACGCCTCGTTGGTGGCGAGGCCGCGGAGGACGAGGAGCGCGAGCAGGCAGGCCAGCAGGGACAGCGGCATGAAGAAGCGCAGCGGCGGCGCGGCCAGTCGGCGCGGTCTCAGCAGGGACTGCCGACGGCGCTGGTGGCGGGACAAGGGCGCTCCTGGAAATGGGTGGTGCGGACGATCGGGCACGCCCGACCGGCCCGCAGCGGCGCTCCGGGCGGCACGGCGGTCGCGGTGTGCCGGGGGATGTCATGGCGTCCGGCGGGTCGGCCGGACTCTTCGGGCGGGGTTGTCCGGCGCCCGCTAGGGCCAGAAGGGGGGCAGGGGCCCCGAGGTGGGCAAGTACGCGGGCCCCGGCGGGATCTCCATCGCCGGGGCGTCCGACTGCGTCCCGATCAGGCTGCCGCCCATGGCGGCCGCCAGGATCGCGCCGACCACGGAGACGGGCCAGCCAAAGCGCCGGAACAGACGGCTGCGGAGGCCCGACTGGTCGACGAACACCGGTGCCGGAACGGGCTCCTGAGGACTGGATTCAGCCACGCCGGGGCGTGCCGGGTATGCCGGTTCACGCCCGAAGGAGGGGGAGGTCTGGCGCAACTCGTGTGGCCTTTTTGTGCAGGGACGGAGACGGCTGAAGCGTAGAGCGAACCGTATCGGACAGCACTGTTCGGTTGACGAGAGATGTCCGCTTTTGGCATGACCCGATCGAAGGCCGTAACCGGATCGGTATGTCGGCGCGCGCGTTCCGGCCCCCGGAGGGCCGGGTCGGGCACGCGCGAAAGGGTGGCCGGAACGCTTCGCTAGGATGGCGCCTCACTTCCCGTGAACAGCGTTCGACGCCCGCGCGAGGGGCGTGCCCCGCCCCCGCCCCGACGGCGTCGACGCCCCACGTCCCACGCCCCGAGGAGCCCGCGTGAGCCAGCCCCGCCGCATCTCTCGTCGCCGTGCGCGGACGGCGCTCGCGCTGCCCGTCCTCCTGTGCGCGCTCGCCGCGTGTTCCGCCGGCTCCGGGACCGGCGGGAGCACGGACGCCGCCGGGCCCGCGCGGGACGCCTCGCCGACGCCCACCGGGCCGCCGGACACCCTGTTCGACGATTTCGACTACACCGGCGCCGACGACCCCTCCTTCGCCGCGCACGGCTGGGAGGTCCGCACCGGCGGGGGCGGCCCGGGGATCAAGGGCACCTGGAGCGCCGACGGCGCCTCCTTCTCCTCCGACCCGACGGCCGAGGGGGACAAGGTCCTGCGGCTGCGCTCCACCACCGACGGCACGAAGCAGGGCACCACCCAGGTCGAGGTCCAGACCACGAGCCGGAACTTCCTCACGGGCACCTACGCCGCCCGGGTCCACTTCAGCGACGAGCCCACGAGCGGACGCGACGGCGACCACGTCGTCCAGACCTTCTTCCCGATCTCCCCCTCGGACTCCTCGGAGAACTACAGCGAACTGGACTTCGAGTACCTGCCGAACGGCGGCTGGGGTTCCACGGGTCCGCAGCTCGACACCGTCACCTGGTACAAGGCCGACCCGCCGGACCGGGTCCACAACACCCTCCAGCGGCGCCTCGGGGGCTGGCACACCCTGGTGATCACCGCCATGGACGGGAAGGTCACCTACTCCCTGGACGGCGAGAAGGTGTTCACCAGCTCCGGCAAGTACGTCCCGCGCGACCGGATGGACATCCACTTCAGCAACTGGTTCATCGACCTCCCCTTCGCCGGCGGCCCGCGCACCTGGGACATGAAGGTCGACTGGGTCTACCACAAGGCCGGCGAGGCCGTCTCCCCGGCGGAGATCCAGAAGCGGGTCGCCGACTTCCGCACCGCCGGCACCGCCCACGTCGACACCGTCCCGAAGCCCTGACGGTTCCCCCCTCACGGGGCGGCGGCACGCAGGGGATCCACCGGGTGCGCGTCCCCGGCGACGCGCACCACGACGAGACGGCGCTCTCCGGTCCCGCCCCCGCACGGGCCGGCGAGGGCCGCCGAGTCGGCCGTACGCCTCCTGCGGCCCGCCGCGCCCCTCACGGGCGACGACGGGCCGCGCCCGAACGCGCCGTCCACCCGGCCGACCCGATCACGGCCGCCCGCCGACGGCCGGGACGGGTCGACCCCCGGCCCGTCCCCGAAAACGGTCGAGGGGGCGGTTTTTATTTATAAGAAAAAGCCCCCCGACCCCCCCCGTGGCCAAATAGGGTCGAGACGGTATTTTACAGCCAGCCCCAGCCCCCCGGGGTGTGGGGTTGTTTAATTTTTAAGAGAT